>CBDUDJ010000090.1:0-7358 GCA_965365885.1 uncultured Gammaproteobacteria bacterium | reverse complement strand
ACTCGTTTCCCTCGTCGTCGCAAATATGCAACTCGCACGTGAGTGGCCGCCCGACCGAACCCTTGTGGTCCAGCCATTCCTGCGAATTCAACTGCACGAACCCATTACCTTCTGTACCGGCGTAGTACTCGTAGATAACCGGCCCCCACCACTGGATCATCTGTTCCTTTACCGGAATGGGACACGGCGCGGCGGCATGGATCGCACATTGTAGGGAGCCGACGTCGTAGCGCGCCCGAACGTCCTCCGCCAGTTTCAGCATGCGCACAAACATAGTAGGCACCCATTGACTGTGGGTGATTTTGTACTCATCAATGCATTGGAGAGCACGCTCGGCTTCGAAATGCTCCATTACGACAACTGCCACACCATGGCGCAGGCAACCCATCGAAAACGCAAGTGGCGCTGCGTGATAGAGCGGAGCAGGAGAAAGGTAAATCGAATTTTCATCGGCACCGTAGAGCACGCTGAGCAGGTTTATCTCCTCTCCCGCACCGTAAGCGGTTTCGGGAAGCGGCTTCTTGACGCCCTTTGGATAGCCAGTAGTGCCCGAAGAGTAAAGCATCGCAGTGCCCTCACTCTGATCGTCGATTGGCGTCTCCGGCATTTTCCCAATCGCTTCCTCCCATGATTCAAATCCATCGATGACCCCATCGATCATGTAGAGCTTTTCTACGTTGGGTATCTTGTCAATCAACGGTTCGACGACGGCGCGTTGTTCATACGAAGTAATAAAAACTCGTGCCTCGCAGTTGTTAACTATGTATTCGACTTCTGCCTGCTGGAAACGCCAGCTGATTGCCGTGTAGTAGATGCCCGAACACTGCGCCGCCCAGCAGAGTTGGAAAAATCGCGGGTGATTCTCCATCAGTATCGCGACATGATCACCACGTTCGAGGCCCAGCGACCGGAACAGTTGCGAACCCTGGTTAGCGGTGGCGACCAATTCTGCGTACGTGACCGTCAGTCCTGTGTCGGCCATTGTGTAGGCCACTTTGGCGGGCGAACCTTCTGCAAATACTCCTGGGTGCACTGTGATACCTCAATATCTGATTGTCTGCCGTTGAGCCCTCTGAGCAACTACGCAACGCACGGCCAACTGCTAGTTTGCGTCCTCATCTTTCTCCTCGAGATCGAGAGAGGCCGAATTCAGACAGTACCGCAATCCTGTAGGTTGCGGGCCATCCGGAAACACGTGACCGAGATGTGCTTCGCAATTGCTGCAAAGGACTTCTACGCGCTCCATCATCATCGAACTATCCGTTTTCGTCGTGACCACATCGTTTGACACTGGTTCATAAAAGCTCGGCCAGCCGCTGTGGGATTCGTATTTGGTCTGCGAATCGAACAACAATTCACCGCAGCATTTGCAGTTGTAGAGCCCCGGGGTTTTGGTATCACAGTACTCACCTGTAAAGGCTCGCTCCGTGCCCGCCTTGCGGGTTATCTCAAACGCTTCAGGTCCGAGTTGTGAGCGCCACTCATCATCGGTTTTAGTCACTTTAGCCATTCGTTGCCCTACTGCTCCCAGTGATGGTCTATTCTCTGATGTGCGCTACAATGCCGCGCGCCGAACCCAATATACCAGCAGCGCGTTGAAAAACACGCTGCTAATCAAGTATGAGCATTCAGGCAATGGAATCGAACAAGCAGGAAGCCAGCGTTAGCCAACTGCCAAAATCTCTGGACGGGCAGATCGTCAAGTCACGAAAACTCGACGATGTCTGCTATGACATACGTGGCCCCGTGTTGCAAGAAGCACATCGGCTCGAAGAAGAAGGCCATCACGTTATAAAACTCAACATCGGCAATCCCGCGCCCTTCGGCTTCGAAGCGCCAGAGGAAATCCTGGTCGACGTCATTCACCATTTGCCGGAATCCCAGGGATACAGCGATTCAAAAGGCATTTACAGCGCCCGCAAAGCAGTCATGCAGTACTGCCAGCAGACGAACGTAGCCAACGTCGAGATCGATGACATCTACATTGGCAACGGCGTATCTGAACTCGTAGTTCTGGCGCTGCAGGGATTGCTCGACAACAACGACGAAGTTCTCATACCCGCGCCTGATTTTCCGTTGTGGAGCGCAGCCGTGAATCTCTGCGGCGGCAAACCTGTCCACTATCGCTGTGACGAAGGTGCTGACTGGTTCCCGGATCTGGATGACATTCGGGCAAAAATTTCATCTCGCACCAAAGCGATTGTCGTGATCAACCCGAACAATCCAACCGGGGCTGTCTACAGCAAAGAGCTTCTGAGCGAACTTCTCGAAATCGCACGCACGCGTGATCTCGTTGTTTTCGCCGATGAAATTTACGACAAAATTATCTACGAAGATGCCGTTCATGTGCCGCTGGCGTCCCTCGCCGAAGATCTCCTGATCGTTACGTTCAACGGTCTGTCGAAAACGTATCGCGTCGCAGGGTTCCGCACTGGCTGGATGGTCGTGAGCGGAGCGAAGCATCGCGCCAGGGACTACATTGAGGGCCTGGATATTCTTGCGTCCATGCGCTTGTGTTCAAACGTGCCCACCCAACATGCGATCCAAACCGCCCTTGGCGGCCGCCAGAGCATTCAGGACTTCATCCTGCCCGGGGGCCGGTTGTTCGAGCAGCGTCAGTGGGCGTGGGATCGGCTGAACGCGATAGATGGGATAACCTGCACCAAACCAAAAGGCGCGCTGTATTTATTTCCGAAGCTGGACGTTCAAAAATTCAACATCAGCGATGATGAGCGGTTCGCTCTCGATCTTCTGCAACAGGAGAAAGTGCTCATTGTCCAGGGCAGCGGCTTCAACTGGCCGCAACCGGATCACTTCCGAATGGTGTTCCTCCCCCGGATCGAAGAACTGGATGACGCGTTGAACCGGCTGGATACTTTCCTGCACAAGTATCGTCAATGACCGACATTAACGTCGAGGAATTCTTCAAAGACAGCGCGAAAATTCTGACAACCCTCTACCTGGTGTTTCCACGCCGCCACACGCTGTTTGTCGCCGACATCTGCGGCCCTGAGGAGCCTGATGAATTCGGCATGCACAGCGAACGCCATCTGTCGTGCCTCGGAAGCCTCCTGTGGCTCGGCGAAGAAGGCTTTCTCCGCTTCGAAGAGACCATCCGTTTCGAGGCGATCGATCAGGCCATATTGACGGGTCGATGTTTCACGCTGCTGTCGAGCCCCATGCCTACGAGCTTGGAGCTCGACTCACAGACGATCGATTCGACGATACCGCCTTCCGAGCAACTCGAACAGGCCGCCAGCATCCAACAGATTCGGCGTGCGCTCAACGAGCGCTCCTCGACGATGCTGCGTATTGTGATGATGGATCTGATGTTGCGTATGAACGGCTGAAGCTGCCAGTCAGCCTTCGTAGCGAAAACGCGCAATTTTCAATCCGCGGTCTGGATAGAGATCGGGAAAGTCTGCCGCGGCTGGTAGATATTCGATAAATTTCGCAGACGGACACCAGCGAGACATCTGTTGTGTGAGAAAGTCGCTGTTCAGGAAGGGTGAGTTCAGGCAGGCCACAATTTCCGCATTCTTCGTCGAGAATTCTGCAATGCGCTTGAGAACCTGGCCATACTGCCTCTCGGCGACAAAACTGCCACGTTGATTAGTCGGTGGGTCGATGACGACGAGGTCGTAGGGACCGAACTGGCGAATTTTCCACCAGGACTTGAAGAGATTGTGCGGCAACATCCTCACATTCCGCAGATCGTGATCATTTAGTTGGTGATTCTCCGTACCCCATTGCAGTGCAGATCGGCTCATATCGTTGTTGACGACGAGCTCGGCGCCACCCGCGATGGCCGCGACTGAGAACGCACAGGTGTAGGCGAATAGATTCAAAACACGCCGGCCCTGACAATGCTGTCGCAACCACTGCCGGGTGGGCGTCATGTCCAGGAACAGACCGACATTCTGATTGCGGTGTGGGCGCACGAGGTAGCGCAACCCATCCTCTACAATGGTGACCTCTTCAGGCACTGTGCCGACCACGTTTGCACTTTGTGTCTTGCGGCCTTTTCGAACTTGAATACAGACACCCGTCAGTGCTGGGAAAGACTCGGCAATCAGTTGCGCAAGAGCTTGCGCGCCTTGAGCATCGTCCCCGAAGCAGGTCACCACAGCGTTTGATGAGAAGAGATCGACGGTGAGATCTTCGTAACCGGGAAAACAGTGCCCACGGCCATGAAACAGTCGCACAGCGGAATCGGTTTGCTCAATGCCTGCAAAGCGTTCGCGGCACTGCTGCAGCACAACATGGAAGTCACGCACGGCAATCGGTCCGGTACCACAGTCTGTCTTCATAGCCAGCGATAATTTCAAGCAGGCCGCTGAACGATGCATCGAGCACCTCATCATTGGTGTCCAGCAGCAGCGGGCGACCTTCCAGCGATTTGAGCTTGTTGCGTGTGCCCACCACCCACAGGTTCGTCTTTTCAATACTGCGTAAAAACTCCGGGGTGAATTGCTGATTGCCGCGACCCAGGAGAAAACCCTGACCCCGGGTGAAACTCAGTATCAACAACGGCGAGGAAACGTTGTTCTCGAGCCATGCTGCAGTGACATCGCGGCCAATCTGCTTGCCTGATTGCCAGACGTCCACCCCGAGCAGCGTCGCCGCAAAGCCAAGTCTGCGCTTTATCGCAGCGACTGTACCGCCGGGTCCCAGGACAACCGGGCGGCTTTCATCGGCCAGCCGTTCGGCGACTTCCGCGACAATTTCTTCCACGGCAAGCTCTTCGTTTTCCCGGCCACCGATCTTTGTGTGTTGCACATAGCCACCTACTTCCGGCACTTTCAGCTCACCGAAGTAACGGGACTTCACCTCGCCGGCGCGCAACGCCGCTTCGTCAATGTCGCGGACTTCACGCAGGGTCGAACTCACGAGGCCACCATCGACCAAGAGCTTCAACACCTCCGCTACAGCCGACGGTGTCGTTGCAAACACACCGGACTGCATCTTCACACCGGCCGGAATCCCCAACACAGGAACGCTATCACCGATTCCGCGTAAAACATCCCGGGCGGTGCCATCGCCTCCCGCGAACAGCAGAAGATCAATTCCGGAATCCCGCAGAATCTGCGCCGCCTGGACCGTATCCGCTGGCTTGCTGGGCGCCGCCGACTCACCTGCAAGCGTAGCGGAAACATTCGCCTGCGCCAGCCAGTGCGCGCCCATGTCACCACCCCAGGTGCTCCAGCGAAATTGCCCAGCGGTCTCACCCAGTGAAACAAGCATACGGACAAGTCGATCTCCGCCTCGTGGTTTTCCCCCGGCAGAAGCCGCCTCGTGTTGCACGGCTTCACCATCGCTGCCTTTGAGCGCGACTGTCCCACCGATTCCCGCTATTGGATTAACAAGTATGCCAACATGCATCATTGGCAGGCGAGCTCCATGACAACATCGGCGATCGCAAGAGAAGCCGTCAAGCCGGGCGACTCAATGCCGAATAGATTGATCAGGCCTGGCACACCATGAACGTTGCGGGCATCAATACGAAAATCCGCCGCCTTCTCACCTCGTCCTGATATTTTTGGTCGGATGCCCACATAGCTCGAATGCAGTCGCTCGGTTTGAATTGCCGGATAGTACTGGCGAATGGCCGCCACAAACTCGTCCCTGCGCGATTCATCGAATTCGTAACTGACGCTGTCAAGCCACTCGACATCGGGGCCGAATTTAATCTGACCTGCAAGATCAAGCGTCACATGCACGCCGAGGCCGCCAGTTTCCGCTACCGGGTAGACGAGCCTGGAGAACGGTTGCTTGCCGCTGTAAGCATAATAGCGGCCACGTGCGTAGTGGGCAGTGGGGGCCTGCGGCACCAGTGGTCTTATCAGATCCGGCGCCGAAAGCCCGGCGCTGTTTACCACGCAATTGGTTTCCAGATTCATCTCGGGTGTCCTTACCGCGAGCCTTGCCTTGCCGATCGAAGTTACTTCGCTGACGGGTGTTTTGAATGCAATCATGCCACCGTGCTGCTCCAGATCGCCCTGCAGGCTCAACATGTAAGCGTGAGAATCAATGATTCCCGTCGAAGGCGACAACAGTCCGGCAACCGCTGCCACAGCAGGTTCCAGTGTCTGCACCTCAGCCTGCGACAACCACGTCAGATCCGCCACCCCGTTGGCCTGAGCCTGGCGCTGATACGCCTGTAAAGTGGCATGTTGCCCGGCTTGAGTAGCAACAATGATCTTGCCACAGCGCCGATAGGCCACCTGATGTTCATCGCAATACTCAAAGAGCTGACGTTTGCCGGCAACACAGAGCCTCGCCTTGAGCGACCCGGTTGGATAGTAGATACCAGCATGAATCACCTCAGAGTTGCGGGAACTGGTTTCCGAGCCAATCAGTTCATGTCGCTCAAGGACCAGGACCTCCCTGCCAGCCGCGGCAAGGCGTCTGGCACAAGCGAGCCCGATGACGCCCGCGCCGATGACAATGCAATCAACGGAGTCGGCCATTCACACCTTGCCGCGATCTAAGAGCACGTTGTCGGCACAGGCCTTCCAGCATATGCCGCGCACGGGCGCACAAGTCGCGCTGCGAGAACTCTTCGACCCCGCGCGCCACCGCATCGGCAAACTGCCCATCCAGCGCATTCGAGACGCCAGGATTGTCGGTACTCACCGCAAACTTCACGCCACTCGCCGCTGCAAAAATGCTCTCCAGTGACTGGACGGCCACTTCGGCTGATCGCAGGCTGACATAACAGCAGCGGTGATGAGTGCCAGCATGATTGTTCTTGATTGCACCTTTACCCCCCAGTGTTTATTGATTCGATCATAACGTGATTATCGGTCGCCCAGGCTGCGAATCCACGTCAGTCAATTCAGTCATTGCCCTCGAAGTACCGAAATGAGCGCAGATAGTATGTGGTGACGTCCTGCCCGGAATCGTCATAACTGATCTCAATTCGCGTTGGAAAATGTAAGAGCGCATCATATTGAATATCAATGGATTGCGGTCGCTGATCAAGTAGACCGGTGACCAATTCAAATGCGGCGTTCATGGTTCCCGGCACGTTGTCCAATTCCGCTATGTCCACTTCTTTATCATCATCGACCTGGTAGGCTGCCAGGAATGTCGAGTCGCGGACATGGATCCTGATTGGCATCCGAAATGAAAACGACGCCGAATCAGCGACGTCAAATTCAAAACTGTAGTCGGTCACGCGCTTTTGATGCCAGGCGAAGGATGCATCCGCCAGAACTCTGTGTTGTGCACTGAATTCGTACCAGGATAGCAGAGGCACTGCACTGATCCACATAAAAAGCATGACGAAAACTGTCGCCACCAGGGTTACGAATTGCTTGGGCATTGCCGGCATAACTACAATGAAATCTCGATTG
>CBDUDJ010000089.1:0-7375 GCA_965365885.1 uncultured Gammaproteobacteria bacterium | reverse complement strand
AAGACGCCGGTTTCGTCATTGTCGCGTCTGAGGATCTTGCCTTGGGCACCTTCCGTCAGGCCGCTTTTGTCGCTCTTGATCACTGACTGCATGATCATGAACAGCACGAAGGTCGCAAAAGCACCCAGGACGACTCCAAATGCGTATCGAATTGCCATCGCTATACCTCTATTCCCCTATCTCTGTATTCCCGGTAGCTCTTTGGATCTGGTCTAAAATTCTCTCTCACGATTCCGTTGCGATCGCCACCTCGGTCAAGCCTGCGGCGCGCGCTGCAGCGAGAACTGCAAGTACCTTTTCGCTTTTCGAATCCTTATCCGCTTGAACCACGAGGCCCCCTTTTGGGTTCTCGGCGTGCAACCGCTCGATATGCGCCCGCACCGAGGCCGCATCGACTCGCTTCTTGTCGATCCAGATATCGCCATTTTCATTGATCGCAATCAGCACGCTTACAGTTGGCTTTTTAATCGAGGTTTCCGCACCGGGGCGCGAAACTTCTATGCCGGATTGTTTGATGAACGTCGCAGTCACGATAAAAAAGATCAGCATGATGAACACGACATCGAGCATCGGCGTGAGATTGATGTCGGATTCATCGTCCGCCCTTGAAATTCGACCCACGTGTCGACGCATTAGTTACTCCCAGCCATCACGTTGGCTCAATGGTCCATCGTTAAGTGATCTTCAAACAGTTCGATTTCGGTATCCACT
Source organism: uncultured Gammaproteobacteria bacterium (assembly GCA_965365885.1). Lineage (GTDB taxonomy): Bacteria > Pseudomonadota > Gammaproteobacteria > Pseudomonadales > Azotimanducaceae > SZUA-309. The sequence goes on along the minus strand of CBDUDJ010000089.1, from coordinate 6,664 downwards.
CTGCGTTTTATGAGGGTGCTTCCCAGAACTCCAGAGAGCGCCGCGATCATGCCGGACATCGTTGGGATGGTAGCCTGTGAGACACCCGCGGCCATAGAGCGGGCGTTGCCGCCCATCGTGGCCATGGCATCGAATACGGATATCATTCCCGTGACAGTGCCAAGTAAGCCCAGAAGCGGACAGAGCATGACGCACGTCTGGATCAACGGCAGATTACCGGTAATCCGATCAGCAGCCTCGGAGATGATGGTGTCGCGAATCTGGTGAGCACTCCAGGAGCGACGCTCCGCCCGGGCTTCCCAGATAACGCTGGCGTCGCGGATCACCCCTTTGTGTTCAGAGTAGAAATACCAGACCCGCTCGAAGATCAGCGTCCACATCATGAAGGTCAAAGCGGCAATGAGATACAACACATTGCCGCCCATTTCTATGAACTGGACGATCGCGATATAGGCATCGTAAAACATACGTTGTACCTATCCGAGTGCCTGGCCGGATTTCTCGGCGTGGTCGGCAATGATACCCGCGGTCTGCTCTTCGAGGATGTGCAGCACCGAGCGACTGCGCGCGGCAACAACCGCGTGCAACAGCGTTGTCGGGATGGCTACAACCAGACCCAGTACCGTCGTCACAAGCGCCTGCGAGATACCGCCTGCCATGGTCTTTGGATCACCAGTACCAAACAGCGTAATCGCCTGAAAAGTAGTGATCATGCCGATTACTGTACCCAGTAGTCCGAGCAACGGCGCCACTACCGATATCACCTGTATCAGGGTGATATTTCGAGTGAGGCTTGGCGTCTCTCCTAGTATCGCTTCACCGAGTTTCAGTTCCAGAGTCTCGACATCGACGTCTTTGTTGTCGTCGTAGACTTTCAATACCCGACCCAGCGGATTGTCGTCCCTGGCAGTATCGGACTTCTTCTGAGAATTAACCCTGGCACCAACCATGGAAAGCGTGACCAGGCGCTCGATGGAGAGCAGCACCCCGATGATACCCACGAGAATGATGACAGAGCCCGGAGTGCCACCCTGACCGTCGCAGAACGGCAGCCAGCACTCACCTTTGGTGATACCACCCATTGCGCTGCCCACCCGATCGCCCCAGGTCGAAGCCTGAATCAGCAGTGCGAGCAACGAGCCACGGGTCGGATCCAGCGCAAATTCAACAATCTCACCCGGTGCAGCTTCCTGCAGGTCACTGGCAGTGTTGGTGAAACGTGCCGAGGGTTGCCGCGGCAGTTCAACCATCGTCCCGTCATCGGGGTCGAACTGGACATATTGACCATCGGCCACCAGCGCAAAAGCACCAACTCGGACGATCTCGGTAGTGTTCTGCTCACCGTTGAGCATCGTGATAGTGCCTGGAAACCTGACCACTTTGCCGGATTCGGTCATTTCACGTTGCAGCTCGTACCACAGTGTTTCTATTTCATCGATGGTTGCCAGCTCGCTGGATGTGCCCATCTTCTTCGCCAGCATTCCCAGCCACTCACCCCGGTTAGGATGCTGGACACTGATCAGGGAGCCTTCGAAGAGTCCGCGTGTGTCACCTGCTACCTGTTGCAGAACACCAAAGAGTTCACGCAAAGAACCCAGGCGCCGATCAAGCTGTTCGGAAAGGTCGCCAATGCGAATTTCATTCTCGTCGAATTGCGTTTCCAACCGGTCTGAGCGCTGTTCCTCACGCCGCCTTTCAGCCTGCGCATCGGCTAACAGCTTCGCCTGTTGCGCTTTGTCCTGCGCGAAGCTTTGCTCACGCCGGGTATGCTCGCGCGATTCGACGACACGACGGTCTTCGACGTTCTGCAGCAGTTCATCGAGCGTATCGGCTTCATTGACGACCAGATCGCTTTCTATCGGAGCCGCCTCTTCAGCAAGCGCTGGCACTGTCAACAGGCCGCAGATCAAGGCCACCAGGCCCGTACGAATCAGTTTTTTGTTATTCATTGTGCTGCCTCCGGACCTGCGATGGGCAATGCCAGCATGTCAACCGAGAGTTGTTGGCGCGCCATCCGAAGACCGTTCTGAACGGGTGTCTTATAGGCATCGTCCAGGCGTTGCCAACTCTTACTGGCTACGTTGTACATGCCTGTCTCCTGGCCGTCCGGCGTCTGGTAGACCAGCGCGACACGTCCCATCTTCAGCACATCAACCTTACGATCGACCCCGTCGATGCTGACCGTGTCGTCGTAGGCTTCCATCGTTCGGCCGTACTCATTTTCGATCTGGAAGGCTCGCAGGATCTGGTTGAACTGTTCCGATTTCGCGACATCGGCGCGGTCCATCATATCTTTGAGACGCTCGACGCGCGCTTCGCGCTCATCAAGCAGGAAAGGCAAATCGAGATGCACGAACTGCTCCAGGCCGTCGATCATCCTGAGCATCAACGGCGTGATCTGACGCTCGATGAGCGTGACATCATCGATCGATTGCAGAAGGGTCGCCATTTCTCTTTCCTGACTGCCGATCTGCTTTTCGAGCTGCCGGTTGTAAACCCGCAACCCTTCAATTTCCTTCAGCACCGTCTTGTACTCATTGAGCAGCAGCCGTGTCTCTTCCGTGAGCGCATCGATTTTCGACTGAGAACGCCTTGCCTGCTCGTTCAACCGCTCCGCCACTGCGAAGATGTCATTCAGCGAGGCCGCTGCAACTGTTGTGCTCAGCATGACGCCCACAACAAGGAGCAGCGACGCCGAAAGCCTGTGGATCCGTTGTTTATTCATACGACTTCCCGGGATTGCCTGCTGGCTTTAAATGCCAGCTTATTTATTGGTGCCAATTTTTTTATCAATCTGTTTTTATCAATGATTGACACCAGCCAGCCTTCGATCTGTGTCTGGTGGCGACCGGGACAGCGTCCCGCACTACTGGACATGCGACGAAGGAAGTAAACAAACGGCCACCCCTGGATCTAACACCGATCCCTGGTTCAGCCGCCAATGCGGGCTCGTGTATTGTCAGAAACACTGGATTTTCCCCGCCCCTTTTCCGTTCGGGAAGGATCAACAAACACCCAGTGGAAGTCAAGCTTGACCCCAGATCCAGCAACCCACCCATACCGCGGCATCCGGCGCATTCAAGCCGATATTGCATCTCAAGCTACCAGGTGGCCGGCAAAAAACTCTTCAGTTCGGGATTTTGCCAACGCAGCAGCCTCCGCGTTGTAACTTGCACGGTGATCACAATTGAATCCGTGATCGGCGGCGTAGACAAAAACGTCCGCGGCAGGTTGCGCATCGCGCACCTGTTCTACATCACTTAGTGGGATATGAGCATCGAGCTCGCCGAAATGCATCATCACCGGACACCGCGCAGTGCGGCCTGCCTCAGCGGCCAGGCCGCCCCCGTAATAAGCCGACGCAGCACTCACACCATCGAGTTCGCAGGCAGACAACCATGTCAGCAGGCCACCGAAACAGTAACCAACCACGCCGACCTTACCGTAGACAGAAGCAGCGTCGATCGCTGCCTGAATGTCCTGCAGGGCCACAGCGCGATCCAGCGACTGAAAGGCGATCTCGATGCCACGGCCCATATCCGCCTCTTCGTAGCCAGGTTCAATATCCGGCTCGACGCGGTCAAATATCTGCGGTGCGATTGCCACATAACCGGCAGCGGCATAACCATCTACGACTTCCCGGATGTGGTTGTTGACGCCGAAAATTTCCTGAATCACCACGACCGCACCTACGGCGTCACCCTCCGGTTCTGCCTGATAGGCGCCGAGGTCGAAGCCATCGGCAGATGTTAACTGTACCTTTTCGCCCACCTCTGACTCCCCCTGTTCATATCGCCGGACTAAGAATCTAGACGCACGGCTAACGTCTGGCAAGCGGCATCTGGTTGCGGTGATGGCCTCCGTCCATCGTTAAGGTTTTCCCGGTCAGCTGACGTGCACACGCTGCACCAACCCCGAAGCGACAAGCAACTCGCGAAGCGAGTTGCCGTTTGCTTCACGCGCTAGCAAAAATTAGTATCTCGCGCTCGATCGAAAACCGGGAAAGACACGAACGTGACGTATCAACCTTTTAATCTGACAGGCAAAGTGGCAGTGATCACAGGAGGCAATGGCGGCATCGGGCTTGGCATGGCCGAGGGCATCGCTCACGCCGGAGGGGAAGTCAGCATCTGGGGCACGAGCGAGACAAAAAATGCCGCAGCGGTTAGCCAGTTGCAAACGCTTGGCCCCAAAATAACCAGCCAGGTGTGCGATGTTGCCGATGAATCGGCAGTAGCTTCGAGCTTTGCCGCGACGCTCGCTGCTCATGGCAGAGTAGACGGCTGCTTCGCCAATGCCGGAATTGGCGGGCGCGGCACCCGGTTTGATGACATGACGCGCGAGGAATGGCAGCAAATCCTCAGCGTCAACCTCGATGGCGCATTTCACACGTTCAAACATGCCGCCAGACACATGCGCGAGCGTGCCGAACAGGGAGACACCGGGGGCAGACTGATCGGCACGGCGAGCCTGGCGGCGATATCAGGTCAAGCGCGAGGCGAACACTACGCTGCCACCAAAGGCGGCATGGTATCTATGATTAAAGCACTTGCCGTTGAGTACGCTCGTTTTGGAGTAACCGCTCATACAATATTGCCCGGTTGGATCAAAACATCGATGACGCAAGGTGCCTTCGCCAATCCAAAGTTCGTCGGCAACGTCATGCAGCGAATTCCGCTACGGCGCTGGGGGGTGCCTGACGATTTTTCTGCTATTGCCGTTTACATCATGAGTGACGCAAGTGCTTATCACACAGCGGAAACTTTTCTCATCGACGGTGGCTACCACGTCTTCTAGCACCCGTCTGACTACTGGTTTTAGAGAGGGACGACATGATTCAGGCAGTACTTTGGGATTTCGGCGGCGTGTTGACCACGAGTCCATTTGAAGCTTTCAGCCGCTACGAAACCGAGCATGGTCTGCCCGTCGATTTCATCCGGACGATCAACGCCAACAACGCGCACGACAACGCCTGGGCTAAATTCGAGTCGAGCCAGATCGACCTGGCGGGATTCGATACGGCGTTCGCCGAAGAATCTGCAGCGGCCGGACATCTGATTCGTGGTCAGGATGTCGTGGCGCTGCTCTCCGGTGATCTGCGGCCACGGATGGTCAGCGTGCTGGAACTCTGCAAGCAGCATTTCAAGGTGGCCTGCATCACCAACAACGTCAAGTCAGGTACAGGACCCGCAATGGCCAGCGACCCGACAAAGGCGCAGCGGGTTCGCCAGGTTATGGCTCTGTTTGACCTCGTGGTCGAGTCCAGCGTAGAAGGCATTCGCAAACCCAATCCGAAAATATATCAGCTCACGTGTGACAGGCTGGGTGTTGCACCAGCGGATACAGTTTTTCTCGACGATCTGGGGATCAATCTGAAGCCTGCTCGGGCGTTGGGCATGCAGACCATCAAGGTGCTCAGTGAGGATCAGGCGATCAACGAGCTCACCGCGGTAACTGAGTTGGATTTTCCCTAGAGGATAGCCTGTACCTCTGCTGCCAGAGGAATTGAATTTGCTGCGCCTGGCTTCGTGACTGCCAGCGCACCAGCTGCGGAGCCCAACTGCAAGGCGGCGTCAAGGTCTATGCCGCGCAGCAGGCCCGCCATCAGATAGCCGATGAAAGCATCACCCGCAGCCGTCTCATCGACCGTGTTGACTTTGTACGCTGCCTGCCGAATCAATCTGCCATGATCCATGGCGAGCAAGCCATCCGCACCAAGCGTCAGGACGCTGATCGCTCCGGGTACACGCTCGTGTACCGCCGACAGTATGGCCTCCGGGCTACCGAGATCACCAACCAACGCCGCGGCCTCGATCTGGTTGAGGAGTAACAGCGCAACACCGTCGAGCTCATAGTTGCGCTCTCTGCCATCCACGGGGGCGATGTTGAATGCAACTCGAGCTTTGTGTTGCGCAGCCTCTGCCAGCACCGAGTCGAGATCGTTGATTTCGTTCTGCAGCAACAACCAGTCCTCTGGGCCTAATTGTGCAAGAGCCTGTGCGACATCCTGCGAGGTGAGTCTTCGGTTCGCAGCACCTGAAATGACAATGGCGTTTGCACCCTGGTCGTTGACCTGGATGACCGCATGACCCGACGTTGCGCCCGGCAGGTGCCGGATACCAGCCACCTCGACACCGGCGTTGCTCAGCTCATCAATGAGGAACTGACCATCGTCACCCACACAGCCGAAATGGGCCACGGCAGCACCGGCCGCCGCGGCAGCCAGCGACTGATTCAGGCCTTTGCCGCCTGCGAAAAGGCTGTGGGAGGAAGCGGCAACCGTTTCCCCAGCAGCCGCGAGATTTGGCACACGGTAGACGTGATCGATGCACAGAGAGCCGAGGTTAACGAGTTTTGGCATTTCGCTTGCGTTCAGTTCAGCCGCCTTCTATGCGGTGCATGAAAAAGACTTCGCTCTTCGACTGTAGCGGCTCGAGGTAGGCGTCCTGATAGATCTGACCATCAATCGCCACGGCACACTTCGCGAGTACGTCCTGTGAACCGGGCCAGCGCGACTCCAGCAACTCGAGCAGTTCGCGGAAGTTTGCCGCGCTGAGCTCGAGTTGCCTTGTGCCCTGCGTCACCGGCAGCAGGTGTTCGGGGAAGACAATTCTTGCCACAGGTACCTGTCGAGCGCTACGGCGGGCTACTCTGCTTTGCTCAA
>CBDUDJ010000088.1:0-7450 GCA_965365885.1 uncultured Gammaproteobacteria bacterium | reverse complement strand
AGTTCTTCTCACAGGCGCAGGAAAATCCCTGGGTCAGTAAAGCCGGAACTGGCTTGAACAGAGGGTTGGATTCGGTCAACGCGAGCATCTCGGGTCGATCTGCAGACACAGATGCAGCTGCGCCTGGAACTGCAGACGCAGACCATCACCCTGCCGAGTCTGAAAAACCTGCCGCCGATACCGACAGTTAACGCAAGGAAACCCAGACGCTAGGCGCTGGTTACCAATTCGTCATCGCTGCGCGGCTGGAAGCCGCACTCTTCGAGTCGCTGGTTGCACTCGCCGTAGACCGAGCCCATCCGATCAAGCACGAAGCGCTCGAACAATTCCTGCACCAGTTCGATCGAACTTTTGTCGAAGTCGAGCGAACGGCATGACGCGAGGAAGTTGTAGGATACCTGATAGGGGCTCACCGGCACGTTGACGTCAGCGACCAGGCGGTTGGTCGCAGCCGCTGTGCGTTCGCTGATGTCCTGCAGGAGGACGTTGAAGTGCGAGGTGCTCTTGCGCGACATGCCACGCGCGAGTTCGTCAAATTCGACGTCGTATTCGGTATCGAATTCGAGTTTCTCGCCGAGCCAGTAATCCACGCCCCGCTGCATACGCTTGGCGAACGCCTTGATCAGATTTGAGCGCCGATAGCGCATCTCACGCATGAGATCGAAATACCGCTTGTGCAGCATCTCGTCTGATTCGTTTCGATAGGCAAGTTCAAACAAGCCATCTTCGATGTTTGAATAAAAGCCATCCATAAGGTGCAGCAACTCGCCGGTTACCTTGTGGTGAATGGCAGTGAAAACCTTGCGGGGATCGTACTGCTGACCCATCGCGCCCTCTATTTTGTCCCTTTCGAAAACCAGTCTATGGGGAGCAATGTTAGAAAACGTTGACTTGATGGGCGGTGAAAGTGTGAACCAGGTCTCTTTTTACAACCAATTTAACAAACACGTACGCAATCGGCAGGGCGATGCGCTGAGGAGTCGTACTGGGGACTACTGGAGCCGCAACTGGGCGTTAACCAGCCCAGGGTGGCCTTCAGCGTCCAGGGAGACGCGCTGGACGACGATGTTGTTGTTTTCCTGCATCTGGTTCAGCCAGCGCAGCACGGCGTTGAAGGGCTGCGCCTGGACGACCACGCTGACTGCGCCGCTGCTTTCGGGTTGCAGTCGATTGAGTGTTATTCCGACACCGTTTGCGGCGCGGGTGATGACGGGCAACAGAGAGCGCTGAGGGGTGCCCTGTGAGGTACCTGCACTTACTGTGCGCCGGGCCGCGGCTTCGTTTGCCCGCATCCAGTCGAGTAGCGCTTGCGCGTTCTCAAAGCGATTGGCTTCAATATCGCGCCAGTCGCTGATGGGCATCCACACGGCCGACCATAGAATTGCAACGACGATAAGGCAGGCAACCCCGGCGATCACGGGGCGCTCGTTTGCCTCGCGGCCGGCATACCATTTTCCGAGCACGGATTCGCGCAGCGGTTTTTGAATCTTCTCGTGCAGTTGGTTTTGTAAATTCAGGAAGGCTTCAGACATCTTGGCCACCCTGCAACCGCACTCGCGCTCTCACGCCGCTGTCCTGTTGCTCGGCTGAAGTGATCTCGACGTTCACGCCGAGCTGAGCGAGCCGCTGTTTCAAGCGTTCCAGCTCGTCGTAGTTGCGCAGCAGCAGATCGGCTGCCAGTTCATCGCGCGTTTGCGTGTATGTCAGGCTCAAGATGCTCACCGAACGGTCGACGCCCTGCGCGAGCGAACCGAGATAACTCGTAAAGCCGTTGCCACCAGTGCCACTACTCTGGCCCAGCTTCTGCCGCATCTGGCGGCGCACATTCACGATGCGTTGCTCAGCCGGAAAGATGTCTCGATAGAGCGTCTCGCTTTGTGTCTGCAGATCATCCGCGCGGGAGCTTGCCCAGAAACCCTCGGCGACCATGCTGAGCCAACCGACAATCGCCCAGAGTGCAGCCAGCGCTGCTACCGAGCGCCAGCGGAGAAAAGTGGAACTTCTGGATTGCGCGACCGTGTAGGGTCCCTGCAACAGGTTGATGACATCAGGTGAGGTTCGCCAGCGCGCTGCAAGGTAAGCCAGGTTCGATTGCTCGGCGGATCCGACTTCTTCGATCTCGAGATCCGCATCGAGCTGGCTGCGTTCGAGATCGTTGAGTTTGCCGTTGATGAGGATGAGCCGTGTTGTGTCCACTGAGGCTAGAGCGAGCACCAGGTTCTCGCGATCCACGGACGCCGCCTGGGAATCCGTTTTAATCAGAACCGAATCATCTTCAAACAGAACGCTGACCGCATCTGCGTCAGCCGGCAGCAGTTCGGCTTCGGAAATCATGTGTCCTGGCGTGACTGCAAGCTCGGCAAGACAGGCAAGCCAATCCTCAATGTGCAGCCGATTGATCAGGTTGACGCGAATTGTCTCGCCGCGGCGGATTACCCCGTGGGCCAGGTGCATGGCTTCGATGTCTGCCGCCACGAATTCCTCGACCACGTAAGGCAGCGCGCGGCGGATCTGGCCGGTGCTGCGACCGGGCACTTCGCAGCTGACTCCCAGCACGTGTTCTCCGGGGACGATGGCGACAATGTTGTTCGGGTTCTGCAGCCAGTCAGCGGCCGGGTCAATCAGATCGCTCAAACCGCGGAAATCTGTCACGCCTGTTGCGCGTTGGCTGCCATCATCTTCGAGGATCAGCCACTCGCCGCCGAGATGAAAACCTTCCTCATCGTGTCGTGCGGGCGAAAGCATTCTTAGGTAGAGCGTTGGCATGTCTCGTTGTTATCCGCTGCCAGAACTGATTGAGCCGTCCGCCGTGACCGCACTGGACAAAACATCGCCCGCCAGGGCCTCGGCCTCTTCCACGAAAAGCGATTTGAAAGTCCTGCCAAAATCGCGGGAGAGCAGTTTCATCGAGCCGTCACTCGGGTTTCGGTACAGGACAGAGGCGAGCTCTGTGAGGTTACCGTCCACCTCGGCTCTGACCTGAACCTCGAAATAGTCGCTGGTTACACCCAGGACGTCAACGGCAGTAGTCAGGTCGGGGTATTCGCTGGTGACTTCGCTGACATTTTCGAAGCTGCGCTCGGATTCGGTGAACGAGAGCATCTGTGATTCGGTAAGACTGCTGCTGAGGGCTGCGAGGGCTGCGGCGGAGGCCGTATTCACATTGAGCTTCAACTCTTCTTCGGGGAGCGTGCAGGTGAGTAATTTCAGGACACGCACATAGTCGGGTTCGATGCCTTTGAGTAGATTGAGTTCGGTGACATGACCTGCCGGGCCGTTTGCTGCTCGATAGGCACGAGCTGCCAGCAGATAGTCGCCGTCTTCTGCGCCGAATCCGGAGATCTGCTCATCGGCGTCGATCCAGTCGAGCCAGAGATCGCCGATGTTGTCGGGAATGTTGTGGTTTCTGAGCAGGGTTTTGAATCGCTGGAGGTTCGCCTTGGTACCGGCATTACCATTGTCGCCGCCGCTTGCGATGCTGTTCAGATTGAAGCAACGGTTGAGGTCGCGAATCTGCACCTCGAGAAAGCCTTCTTCAATCTCGAAGGGTTGCAACGGCTGCGCCCAGGCTTCCAGCAGCGTATCGATCCCCTGCCCCGTCTGGCTCCAATCTTCAAACAGCATCTGCCGGGCTAAAGCCTCGCCACCCAGCGCGTAGGCCAGCGCCTGATCGCTGCCGTAGGTTTGCCGTGCCTGAGCGACCACGAGGCTGTGGCGGCCCACCAGTTGATAGGAAAGTGCCGCGAGCAGTGCAAGAATCAGCAACACGCTGAGCAACACCACGCCGCTTTGCGCAACGTTGTGTGGCTGCTTCGTCATACGCTTGGCACCGCCCAGACCCGTTCCACCACACCGAAGGGTGCAAGTTCCAGGCGCATGATGATGCCCGCGAGCGCCGCGTTCGGATCGTTTGCGTAATCGCCGAGCAGCGGCCAGAAGCTGTGTTCGTTGCCACTGACGTCGAGGGCAAAAAATTCGACCTGTTGCACGCCCGAGAGCAACTGCTGGAGATTAGGCTCGGCATCCGGCGGCCGGTCGAGAACATTCCAGTAGGCGCGATAAAGATCTTCGTCCTGCACGATGTAGCCAACGCGTTGCAGCTCGGCGCGCGGCAGCTGCAGAGGATTGCGCCAGCCGGCGCGAGTGAACTCCATCATGCCGTCTGCACCGATCATGAGCGGTTCCGTCGAGTCGCCGAGTTGATCGCGAATGCTGCGCGCGTTGAGCTGCATCACGTCACGCTGCAGAATCTTCATCGCCAACTGCACCTCGGCAAGACGATCGCCGCGCTCGGCAAGCAGGCGCTGGTTGTCCAGCACCCGGGAAATTATCTGCCCGGAGATCACGCCGATGAGCGCAAACACCCCGAGCACCACGATGACCTCCAGCAGAGTGAAGCCACGTGCCTTTGCATAATTCACCATTGCTCTAGTACCGGCCGATGAAAGCAGACATGTTTTCCAGCGGACCGATCTCGTCACCGTTCAACACTTCAAAAACATCGATCTCCACGCGCCGCAGCCAGGGGTGCGAGGTGTCTTCGACATTGATGTTCAGACGCCACTCGCGGCCACCCATGAGCACGCGCTCCTGGTCACGGCCGGTCCTGATTGGATCGCTGGTCTGACGCCGGCTGATGCGCATTCGATTGATATGATTATCGGCAACCCAGTGCGCCACCGTTCTACGCTCCATGCCAAATGTCTGATTGACAATATCGCCCACGCGGGAGCTGACCGTAAAACCAACGATCGCAAAGACCATCAGTGCAACGAGAACTTCAACCAGGGTGAATCCCGACTCTGAATTCATACGCGTCCGCCGTCGTCTTCGCGCTCGGCGGAAGTTCTGGATAACCCATCGGAGCTCACAAGCCAGCCCACAGAGCCCCAGTCCGGCAACAGATAAATCGTGAAAGGGGTGATCTCGCCGCTCGAAAAAACAATGATCTGCGGGGTGTCCTCACCATCGGCAAATGGCAGCTCGCCCACGCCTTCTGTCTGCAGCCTCAGCTCCACAAGCTCGGGAATATCCGATTGCTTGAACGGCCGCTCTTCCTGCTCGATCCAGGCCCGCTGAGCGGGGTCATATTCGGCAAAGACGTAGGCATCCGAGCGGATGTAGATGCCCCACTCACGGTTGCGCTGCAACGCGCGCTGGCGCGCAAGCTCAACACGCACGGCCATCCTCTGGGCAGAGCCCTTGAGATCCTGTTCGGCGTCGGCACCGGTAAAACCGAGGATCACGGTGCCGGTGAGAATACCCACGATCGTGATGACGATGAGAATTTCGAGGAGTGTGAAGCCTCGCGGCCGGTTACAGATCCTCGTAGTGGATGTCGGCATTCAAGCCCTCCCCGCCTTCCGCACCATCACCGCCCACTGAGAACAGTGAGAAGCCTTCCGGGGTGCGTTCATAGACGTAGGGTGAGCCCCAGGGGTCCGACGGCAGCTTTCTGATGTAGCCATCGGGGTTGTAGCCCTTGGGTTCCGGGAATCCGGTCGGCTCCGAGACAAGCGCTTCGAGGCCCTGATCGGTTGAGGGGTACTGAAAGTTGTCGAGGCGATAGATATCCAGCGCGTTCGCCAGCGAGCGGATGTCGCTCTGCGCGGCGGTGATGCGCGCCTGGTCGGGCCGACCGAGCAGGTTCGGCACGATCACCGCGCCGAGTATGCCGATGATCACGACCACCACGAGTATCTCGATGAGGGTGAAACCGGTTACTGCGTGTCTCTGCATGACGTCATACCAGTTGGTTCATATTCAGTATCGGCAGAAGGATAGCCATGACAATGAACATCACAAGCCCTCCCATCACAAGAAGCATCAGCGGCTCGAACAGACGTACCATCGTTGTGACGATCCTCTCCACTTCGGCCTGCTGATAGACAGCCACTTTATCGAGCATCATGTCCAGCTGGCCGCTCGATTCGCCACTTGCCACCATGTGCAGCAGCATTGGCGGGAAGTAGCCGGCCGCCTCGAGACCCGCGCGCAGGCTCGAACCTTCGCTGACACGCTGTGTGGCATCCGCCAGACGCCGTTTCAACCACTGATTGGATACCACCTCGCTTGCAATGTTCATTGCCTCGACGAGCGGCACGCCGCTCGAGGTGAGGATGCTGAGCGTGTTTGCATAGCGCGCGGCGTTGCTGCTGCGGGTGATGCGGCTGACGAGAGGTATCACGAGCTTCTGCCGATCCCAGCTCAGACGAATACTCGGTTGCGCGAGCGCCCAGCGAATGGCCATGACGATCGCAGCGATCGCAAGCGCAATCAGCCACCAGAAATCCCGCGCAAGCTCCGATGCAGCGATCAGAAATCGTGTCGACAGCGGCAGTTCCTGGCCCATGTTTTCGAGCACGCCGACCATATCCGGCACCACATAAATCATCAGCGCGCCGACGATGCCGAATGCAAGCAACGTAAGGACCGCCGGATAGAGCATCGCCATGTCCACATCGCGCCGCGATTCGAACTGGCGCTCGTTGTAAACGGCAAGGTTTTCCAGCACTTGGTCCAGAAAACCGGATTGTTCACCGGCCGCAACCGTTGATCGATACATGTGCGAAAAGCTGCCCGGATACTCCGCAAGACTCGATGCCAGTGAGTGGCCTTCGAGCACCCGGCTGCGGATCGCCATCACGAGCGCGGTGACGTGCTGTTTTTCGGATTGCTGAGCGATTGCCTGCAGCGCTTCTTCGATCGGCAGACTGGCGGCGATCAGCGTCGCCAGCTGGCGGGTGAACAGGACCCGGTCGAGCGCGCCGAGTTTGCGTGAAAATCTGAAAACGCTGGTCGACGTTTTGGATTTACGTTCGCTGGCAACATCCACATCGAGCGGGACGAGCCCCTGATCGCGCAGCAACTGGCGAATCTGCCGCACGCTGTCCGCTTCCAGGACGCCTTTCCGCTCCCGGCCGCTCTCATCAAGTGCGATGTATTCAAACGCTGCCATTTAATTCAATCCCGGCTCGGCTCATTCTTCGAGCGTCACCCGCAGGACTTCCTGCACGCTCGTGATGCCTGAAATAATTTTTTTCATGCCGTCGTCGCGGATGCCGGATGCCCGACGTCTGGCGTAGCCGGTGAGTTCCTGTTCTGAGACCTGATCGTGGATGAGCTGGCGCAACGTCTCATCGACCACGACCAGCTCATAGATGCCTGTTCTGCCTTTATAGCCCGTGCGCTGGCAGGACTCACAGCCGGTTGCCTCATACACATCTGCCCTCGTCTGCTGCAGAAAGTCGAGCTCCGAGGGTGTTGCGGGGCGCGCCGTTTTACACTCCGGACACAGGACCCGAACCAGCCGCTGGGCGAGCATGCCCACGAGCGATGAGGACAGGAGAAACGGCTCCATGCCCATATCGACCAGGCGGGTGATCGCGCCCACCGCGGTGTTGGTATGCAGCGTGGACATGACGAGATGACCCGTGAGGCTCACCTGCAC
>CBDUDJ010000087.1:0-7451 GCA_965365885.1 uncultured Gammaproteobacteria bacterium | reverse complement strand
ACGCCCGCAGACACAGTCACGGCAGCAGCAAAACCGCCAGCAGCGCTCTGCGGAACGCCGTGCCAGGGGCCAGATCGCGCGCGTGACGATGCGACCGGGGCGGCGCCGTCCATGAAATTGGCCGGATCAGGGGTGCGCTTACGATAAGCCAGCGCAGATTTATTCGTCTTCGGTTACTTCGCCTACCTTTTCCTGGATCACATCCAGAAACAGGTCGCGCAGAGAGATCATGCCAATGGCTCTGCCTTCAACCACGACCGGCAGATGACGCACATGATGCTTCTTAGTGAGAGCAATGCAGTGGCGGATGGTGTCATCGGGTGAGACAGTTACCACATCGCGAGTCATGACTTCCGACACTTTCGTTTGCTTGGACGCGTGGATGTCCAGTATGACTTTGCGCATATAGTCGCGTTCGGAGAGGATGCCAACCAGATAATCTTCAATTTGCACGAGGACCGCGCCGATGTCGCGGTCGTTCATGATTTTTAATGCATCGAAGACAGATTCCAGAGGACCGACCCAGATCACGTCCTCGGATTTGTCTTCAAGAATATCTGACACGTGCCGCATCTACTGCCCCCATTATCCAGCGTAAGTAACATAGAACGCCTTCCCGGCGTTCGCAACCTTTCAGATTGTCCAATCGGGTGGTTCCTGCCTGCTATGACCTCGCGGGTCAGGGAAGGCGGGACGTGTTGTAGATATCCCGTGAACGAACACGGTATACCGGCAGGCTCGGTCAAGTTGCGGCTTTTGCGGCCTCTTCTCGAGCGATGCGGACCTTTTCATTCGTCTGATTGAAGAGGAGATCCCTGCGTGCCTTTTCTTCGGCTTTCGTGCGTTCCCGCCGGCCCCATTCGCGCTCTACCCGCCAGCCTTTGTCCACGCCGGGGCGGGCGCCAACTTCGTCCACCCAACGCTTGAGATGCGGGAAGGCATCCCACACGGATTCGTCGATCATCCGACCGAGAAGCATGGCCCAGGGCCAGCTGATGATGTCCGCAATACTGTAAGCGGAGCCTGCGAGGTATTGGTTCACCGAAAGCTGAGCATCCATCACGCCGGACAGGCGATCCACTTCACCGACGAATCGTTTGATCCCGTACTCGAGTTGCGCAGGGTCTTCGGCGATGTTCTTGCCGTAGTTTTTGAAATGGTTGGCGTTGCCCATCATCGGACCGAGATTCGCCATCTGCCAGTGCACCCATTGCAGCACCCGGTAGCGGTCCCTGGGCTGCGTGGGTAGAAATTTTCCGGATTTCTCCGCGAGATACTCGAGGATCGCACCGGATTCGAAGATAGTGATCGGTTCCCCTGCGCCAAGCGGCGCATGATCGACGATCGCCGGCATGCGGTTATTGGGGCTGATTCGCAGAAACTCGGCGGTGAACTGGTCGCCGCCACCGATATCCACCGGGATCAGGTTGTACGGCAGGCCGCACTCCTCCAGCATGATGGTGACTTTCCAGCCGTTCGGCGTTGGCCAGTAGTGTACGTCGATCACTTTGCAGGTACTCCCCAGACGGCTAATCAGTCGATCAGACTACTAGGGTGTCCGGCGCTGCGCCAAGCAGGATTTGGCAGAAGCATATAAGGGAGCGTGATGGAAAGCGCGCTGGGAGCGTCAAACCGCTGCTAGTGGTTGCCAAGTCCGCCTGCTGTCGAAATAATCGCGCGCTTCAATCGAGATAAAGAGACGTTCCATGACAGGCAACAGGCAAATTCAGATCGTCGCAATGCCGGAAGACAAACTGGGAATAGAACATTTCAATCTGGTCGAAACGGCGATCGCTGAACCAGCGGAGAATCAGGTGCTCTGCCGCACGCTCTACCTGTCGCTGGACCCGGCGAACCGGGCGTGGATGCAGGGTGCGACCTACCGCAGCGCGCTGGAAACCGGCCAGGTCATGTCTGGTTTTACACTGGCCGAAGTCGTGCGCTCCGAGCATCCGGATTTTGCGGAAGGCGATCTGGTCGAAGCCGATGGCGGCTGGCAGGAGTTCTTTGTCAAAGATGCATCAAAACTGAATAAACGAGACCGCTATGAGCCACTGTCTCATCTCGTGAGTGCTTTGGGTGTCACCGGGCGCACGGCGCACTACGGGATGGCGGGGATCGGCAAGCCGCAACCAGGAGAAACCGTGGTGGTATCGGCAGCAGCCGGTGCTACTGGCTCGGTGGCTGGTCAGATTGCCAAACTTGCAGGTGCGCGGGTGGTTGGGATCGCTGGAGGTCCTGAAAAGTGCGCCAGGCTGATTGATGAGTTCGGCTTTGATGCCTCTATCGACTATAAGAACGAGAACATTTTCCAGGTGCTCAAGGCCACTTGTCCGGATGGCATCGATCTGTGTTTCGACAATGTCGGCGGGCAAACGCTCGAAGCGGTGCTGTTCAGCATGAATCTGCACGGCCGCATCATCTGCTGTGGTGTGGTTTCCCAATATGACACCGGCAACCCAGCCGCAGGGCCGCGCGGCGTGCCGGGATTGCTGGTGACCAAAAGGTTGACGATGACGGGATTTCTGCTCGGTGATGATCCGCAATTGATGGCAACGGCGGATCGGGAGTTAGCGCAATGGGTGAACGATGGCAGCATTGTAGTTGCCGAAGACATCGTCGACGGGCTCGAAAATGCGCCAGCCGGGTTGGTCGGATTGCTTGCCGGTGAAAATTTCGGCAAACGCATGATACGGGTTGCAGCCTGAACGTCGCTCTGTAAAAGAGAAGAAAAAAAGGAGATGTGGCAAGTATGAAGAAGTCCGAAGAAGAATTTGACGCAGTGGTAGTCGGCGCAGGGTTCGCCGGGCTTTACATGCTGCATCGGCTTCGCGGTCTGGGGTTCACGGTGCGGGTTTATGAAGCCGGTGATGGGGTTGGTGGTACCTGGTACTGGAACCGCTATCCAGGCGCGAGGTGTGATGCCGAAAGCCTCGCCTATTCGTATTCGTTTTCGGCGGAACTCGAGCAGGATTGGCAATGGTCCGAACGCTACGCATCGCAGCCGGAAATACTCAGGTATATCGAGCACGTTGCCGATCGATTCGATCTCAAGCGTGATGTCCAATGTGGGACGCAGGTTACGACCGCCCGTTTTGATGAGGATTCCAACCTCTGGAGCATCGAAACGGATCGTGCTGACGTCGTCCGGGCACGCTTCTGCATCATGGCAACTGGTTGTTTGTCGGTTCCGCAGACGCCGGACATACCGGGGCTTGATAATTTCGGTGGCACGCTCTACCGGGCCAGCATGTGGCCGCACGAGGAAGTCGACTTCTCCGGTCTGCGCGTCGGTGTTATCGGCACCGGCTCCTCAGGTATACAGGCGATTCCGGTGATCGCGCAGCAGGCCGAACATGTGACGGTGTTTCAACGCACCGCGAACTACAGCGTGCCGGCGCAGAACGCGTCGCTCAATCTCGACTGGGTGAGAACCTACAAAGAGGACTATCGCAGCCATCGTGATGACTACCGTCATGGACGTGTATCGAGCTTTGGTGATTTACAGTTGCCAGATGAATATCGGGGTGTGGTCATCGAGTCGCCTGCGGGAATGTCGGCGGAAGAAATTGACGCGAACTACGAACGTCATTGGCAACACGGTGGTGCAAGATTTATTGGATCTTTCGCGGATGTGCTGATCAGCGAATCGACGAACGAACTCGCAGCGGAGTTCGTTAGGGAAAAGATTCGCGAGACGGTAGAAGATGAGGCAGTGGCAAAAATGCTCACGCCAACGACCCATCCAATCGGCACCAAAAGAATTTGTGTGGACACGGATTATTATGAAACATTCAATCGGCCGAATGTATCGCTGGTAGATGTGACGCAGCATCCCATCGAAGAAATCACGGCCGCCTCGGTTCGTACCACGCAAGGCGACTTTGAGCTGGACGTGCTCGTGCTGGCGACAGGATTTGATGCGATGACCGGTGCTCTGCTGGGGATGGATATTCGCGGTAAGGGAGGATTGTCTCTACGCGAGAAGTGGCAGGCTGGTCCGCGAACCTATCTTGGACTTGGCATCGCGGGATTCCCCAACCTGTTTACGATTACCGGGCCTGGCAGCCCATCGGTCCTGAGTAATGTGCTGGTGTCCATTGAGCAGCATGTCGATTGGATTGCCGATCTCCTCGCCCATATGCGAACGGAAAATCTCGATCGCCTGGAAGCCGCGATAGAAGCAGAGGATCAGTGGGTGGATCATGTTAACGAGGTTGCCAACGCGACGCTGTTTCCGAAAGGCGGCTCATGGTATCTCGGTGCGAACATCCCAGGTAAACCGCGCGTGTTTATGCCGTACGCAGGCGGCGTGGGCCCTTACCGGGACATCTGTGACCACATTGCCAGTAGCGGCTATGAGGGGTTTTCGCTGCGCAAAGCTTCCTGATCAGGCTGCACCCGATTTGGCGAACTGTTTGCGAATGCGTCGCAGCATCAGCGGTTGCAGCAGGCGGACCAGAGCCACTTTCAACGGATTAACTCGCGGCGTGTAGCCTGCTGAGCTGAAGGAGTTCAAGTCGAGCTCTTCTCTGATGTCAGCAGTGAGTGCTGCCATCATGTCATCGAGCGGGATCCCGGTGCCGTCGGCAATTCGCGTCATGCGCTCAAAATTTCCTATGACCGCGGCAGCGTCGACCAGCGCCGCATCTCCCAGTTTCCCGGCCAGCTTGTTGCGTGCGCTGGCAAGCTCATCGGCGGCCCCGCTTTGCAGCGTCGCCTCGACCAGTGCAAGCAGCTGTGTTTCACCCGGTACACCGCTTGTGGTCGCATCCCCGGCAGTTACAACACCGAGATCCACATCTTCACCGTTCACCTTGCTGCTCGCACGGAGCATCATGGAATGTGCGGCAGTTCAGTAGAAACAATCGTTGATTGCCGAGACGCGCCCGGCGATCAATTCAATCTGCGGGCGGCTCAGTGCACGCTCACCATTGCTGGCCGGGTTGCCGATATCAGACATTTCCAGATACATGGCTGCAGATTGCGTGCGCAGCAGGCGGACTGCGTCGGGTACCAGGCTCATCGCCCCGATGACGTTTGCACTTCGCGGCATACCTGAGTAAATGTCTGCGTCGGCAGCGTCGACGTCTGCGACATCTATCATCGGAACCCAGGCGGGCCCTTCTTTTGCCTGGGTCGGTCTATAACAGCTCGGCTCACCTGGGATTGCCACCGGCAGTACTTCCAGCTCGAAACCCAGCGCGCGGTGGAATGCATCAATCGCTATGGTGGCGACGACTATCGAGAGCATCTCAACGTACATCTCCCGGCTCACGTCCTGCTCGACGCAGCTCTCGAGCCAGGATTCTGTCAGGCGGGACGCATCTGTGGTCAGACGGTGTGCGATGTCCACCTGCAGGCTCGACAGAGGACCATGCTCGCCATCGTGATCACCATCAGCGCCAAACGGGGACAGGCTGGCTTTGCGTTTCCTGCACAAATCGCAGTTTCCTGCGTTGCGGACTTCATTGGCTACCGCCAGACGTTGTTCGCCGGTCAGCCATGTGCCTGAGTTCGCAAGCTTCTTCCAGGTATAGCGGAAGGCTTCAGGTAGATCCGGCCGAATCGACCAGGGGCTGTTGGAATATGCAAAGGCTTCCATAAATCGTGCTCCCATTTGACGGTGCAACGTCATCAGTTGGTCACAGACGACCGTCGATTTCGCTGTGGCCAGATTCGAACACACTTAGGCAGGAATTTGAAGACGCCACGTATCGGCAGCTTGGTTACAGCCGTGCTCATAAGTCTGGTAAGGTTCTCTCAACTTGCGCGATGGAGGGGAGTCGTGAAGTCAAATCTCAAAGTTGGCTTGTTAGGCGGTGGATCCTGGGGGACGACCGTGGCTTCGCTGATCGCCAGAAACGCACCTGCCACGCTCTGGGCCCGCAACGAAGATACAGTGAGCGAGATAAACAGCGTTCACACCAATAAGAAATATCTGCCTGACGCGAAACTGCCGAAGCTGCTGACAGCTACATCTTCCCTCGAAGAAGCAATCGCGAATGCCGACGTCCTCATCGTTGGCGTCCCATCTCACAGTGTGCGCGATGTACTCGAAGAAGCTAAGGGCTATGTCCGACCCTGGATCCCTGTGATCAGTCTTACGAAGGGTCTGGAGCTTGAATCAAAAAAACGCATGACGCAGGTGATTGAAGACGTGCTGCCAGGTCACCCGGTAGGCGTGCTGTCGGGACCCAATCTCGCCCGCGAGATCATGTCCGGCTATGCGGCTGCAAGCGTCGTTGCCATGGAAGATGAAATCATCGTAGCGGAGCTGCAGAAGCTTTTTCAAAGCGGGCTGTTCCGCGTTTACACCAACACCGACGTCATCGGCTGCGAGCTCGGCGGTGTGTTGAAGAACATCATCGCAATCGCCGCAGGCATGGGGGATGGGCAGGGTGCGGGTGAAAACACTCGATCGGCGATCATCACGCGCGGGCTTGCGGAGATCACCCGTCTGGGCGTAGCGCTGGGTGGCAGGACGGAAACTTTTGCGGGTCTTGCCGGGATTGGCGATTTGATCGCTACCTGCACCAGTCCACAAAGTCGCAATCGATCAGTCGGTGTCGAACTCGGCAAAGGCCGAGCCATTCAGGAAATTATCGATGAGATGTTCATGGTCGCCGAAGGGGTAAAAAGCGCACCCGCCGTGCTCGCTCTGGCGCGGGAAAATGGCGTTGAAATGCCGGTCGCCCAGGAAGTGCTCGACGTGGTCGAAGGCCGGTCGAGTCCCATTCGAGCGTTTCGTGGTTTACTGCGCAAAAGTGCTGGAGCCGAATCGGACCCGGGATGATTACAGCTACCCAACCATCCGCCTTATGCCTGCATCTGCCGATGCGCACCCAATTGAAATTCTGATTCAGGTTTCCATTGGCGCAGCGCGCAGATCTGTTTTGTGGGTTTCGTTCAGGAGATATACCGACACCAGCGTGATTCCACAGGCGAATGCGATGTAGACCGATATACCAATTGTGCTGTCATAGGTTGCTAATAGCGCCGTTGCGATGATCGGTGCAAGCGCACCACCGAGAATGGCTCCCGTCTGATAACCCAGTGATGCACCCGAATAACGCACTTCCGTGGTAAAGAGTTCTGCGAGCATGGCCGCTTGGGGTCCATACATCATGCCGATGAAAATTTGGCCGACAGACACTGCGAACGTGATGAGTAAAAACGATCCGGTATCGATGAGTGGAAACAATATGAAACCCCAGATGGCCAGGAGCACGGCACCGAGCATGTAGACGCCACGGCGGCCGTGCTTGTCGGAATAGGCAGCGGCGATGAACAACGCCGGCATCTGCATCACTGAAGAGAGAAGCACGGCTGCAAGCATTGTGCTCCTTGGCAGGCCAAGCCCGATCGGGTTGCTGCCGTAGGAGATGACGAAAGTAACCATAATATAAAACGTCACCTGAACCGCCAGAAACGCGCCCGCCGCCAGCGCA
>CBDUDJ010000086.1:0-7459 GCA_965365885.1 uncultured Gammaproteobacteria bacterium | reverse complement strand
GCGGTGGCGGCGGCACGGGTGGCTACAATGCATTCTGGCTGGACCTTGGTGATGGCGTCGTCGAAATAGACGGCAAGATCCGCACCTCAATTGTGTACGACCCTCCCAATGGTCGCCTGCCGCCCATGACAGCAACAGGCGAAAAGAAGCGCGCAGACAATTTCACATCATTTACCTACGTCAACGACGGTACGGCTTCGTGGCTGGATAGCGACGGCCCCGGACCATTCGATGGCCCGGAGAACCTCGCGCTCGCCGAGAGATGCCTGCTGGGGTTCAGTGCCGGCCCACCGAGCATTCCAGGCCCTTACAACAACTTCAAACGCATCATCCAGACTGAAGATCACGTGATGATTCTCCTGGAGATGGTCCACGATGCGCGGATCATTCGACTCAACTCGGAACATGCACCGGAGTCGAATCGTAAATGGCTCGGCGACTCTATCGGGCATTGGGACGGCGATACGCTTGTTGTCGACACCACCAATTTTCGTGAGTTTACGGGTTTGTATGGTGGCGACAAAAATTTGCATCTCGTAGAGCGTTTCAGTCGTCTGGAGGATGGCAACCTGCTCTACAATTTCACCGTAACTGATCCAACCGCGTGGACCGTGCCCTGGAGCGGTGAATTCGTGTGGAAACACAGCAAAGAGAAGGTCTACGAGTATGCCTGCCACGAAGGCAACTACGCCATGGGGAACATTCTCCGTGGAGCCCGTTTGTTAGAGGAGGAGGAACTGGCTCGCCGTTCGGGAGAGGCAGGCGGAGAATGATTGTTTCTCCCCTACTTTCTTAATGGAACCAAGCGACAGCGAAAACCAGCCAATGACCACCATGGTCGAATTCCAGATTCGGCCAGAAAATACTTCTATCGAAGCGTGGCTGGACGAATGGCAAAAACGTGCAGACGACGCACTGCACGGCGAGCCTGAAACAAGCGCCTATGCATCGGCAATAAACCTGGAAGACGCGAAGAACGTTCTGGTTTTCGAGCGCTACGTGAACGGTAACAGCAGCTTGCAGCGTCATGTCGACCGACCTGCGCATGCGACGCTCACCGAAACGATGGGTGAACGGCGCATGACCAAACGAAGGGTCATGAGTTCCCGATATTTCGACGTGGCCGACTTCGGTTGGTGGTCTCGGCCGGAAACAGTTGAGCCAACGCATGATGGCGCAATCATCACCCTACTGGGCTTTCGCTTCGCCGAGGATCACCAGCTCGCAACTTACGTCGAACGGGTAACCCAGCATGCAGCGTACTGCCGGGAAAACGAACCAGACACCCTGATCTACAGCGCAGGCATTGCCGCAGCCGATGCGGACAGGGAGTTGGACCTGCTAAAAGGCGATCTGGTTTTCGTCGTGGCGTGCACCGATATGGCCGCTGTCGAAAAACATTCGAACGATCCACGGCACGTTGCTCTGGGTCCGGAGTTCACCAGGCTCGGGATCGAGCCGGAGCCGAGATTCGTGCGCACGTATCGAACAACCGGCCGTGGTTTCCTCTGGCGAAATTGAGCACAGGGGAAGGAACCCAGGTATGGGACCCCCTGGTCCGGCTATTCCATTGGTCTCTCACCCTGTTCTTCTGCCTCGCCTATTTTCTGGAAGGCGAGTGGCTGAGTATGCACAGCCATGCCGGATACACGGTATTTCTGCTGGTAGTATTCCGACTTGTCTGGGGTGTAATCGGCCCCACGCACGCACGATTTTCAGACTTCATCACTACGCCAGGAACGGCAATCACCTATCTGAAACAGCTCCTGAACGGCACGGCCAAACGTTATGTAGGCCATAACCCCGCAGGCTCCGCGATGATCTTCGCGCTGCTGATTAGCCTGTCGATAACAACTCTGTCTGGCATGGCGTTATTTGCGACAGAGGGTAGCGGCCCGCTGGCTGCGACGTTCGTTGCCTCCTGGCCAGGGCACGTTCTGGCAGACATTCACGAGTTTTTCACCGATTTCACTTTGCTACTGGTCATTGTTCACATGGGTGGTGTATTACTGACTTCGGTGCGACACAAACAGAATCTGACCCGAGCCATGATCACTGGTAGCAAACGACCATAGCCAGCGAGCAACCAATGCAGAGCCCAATGAAAAGCCATCTCACATCATGGATAGACAGGGCACCACCTATTTTCGCAGTTGTTGTCGCCAGCGTGGTGCTATTGCCAATTTATTCACAAGCGGCTTCTGCAACGACACAAGCGATGTTGCAGGAGTTCGAAGCGGATGCTGCCGAACCGTTTTCTGTCAGTGCAGGTATCGCAACATGGAACAGAGACTCAAACGGCCGTAGCTGCACAAGCTGTCACACGGACTCCGTGCACGCAAACGGTAGACACGAACGAACGGGGAAAATCATAGAACCGATGGCGCCGTCGGTGAATCCGCAACGACTCACCAGCAGGAAGAAGATAAACAAGTGGTTTTTTCGAAACTGCAAATGGACGTTTGGGCGAGAGTGCACGGCGCAGGAAAAAGGTGACGTCTTGCTGTGGTTGAGCCAGCAATAACCGGGTAAAGCGTATGAATGAACAGATGAACAAAACGCGATGGTCAATTGGATCCGTATTGCTGGCAGCGGTACTGGCATTCGGATTCTATGGAGTCGTTGGCAACGCGGTGGAAGGGGCACCCCGGCAGGTCGTGCAGGACGCTGTCTACATCGAAGAGTGCGGGGCCTGCCACTTTGCCTATCAGCCAGGTCTATTACCTCGCAAAAGCTGGAATGGGGTCATGCAGGGTCTGGAAGATCATTTCGGCGAGAACGCGGAAATGGATGCAGAGACGACCGGGCATATCACGAGCTACCTCGAGGAAAATGCACTGCAGGCCGGCAAACCCTCCTCACTGAGCAAACTGATGAGAGGCATGCCGGCTGAGCCACCGCTGCGGATTACGGAGCTTCCCGCGTTTGTTCGTATGCATGAAATAGTGCCCAAACAACTGCAGGTCGAAGAGCTCAAAGAAGGATTCTTGAGCCCGTGTGCGGATTGTCACCGCGAGGCGGCTGATGGAGTATTCGACAAAGAACGGCTGCATCCCGGTTACGGCCCGAGCGTCTGGGGCAAGAACGACCCCGCTTGACCCCCCTGGATACCAGTGAATATCGTCCTCGCGCAGCACGCTTGTTTACCGCAGCCATCGAATTCTAAAATAGGACCCACTTTCCGGGGGAAATCCAATGAGCAACGTAGTCATCGTCGACAGCATACGCACCGGGTTGGCGAAAGCCCATCGCGGCACTTTCAACCTGACCAGATCGGACGATCTTGTCGCGCATTGCATTGATTCGCTGCTGGAGCGCAACCCCGCGGTCAGCCCGGAAGAGATCGAAGATGTCATTCTCGGCTGCGGACGCCAGGTCGGTGAGCAATCGGCTAACGTTGCGCGTCATGCTGTTGTGCTGTCCAAGCTCCCAATCACCGTACCCGCAACCACAATCAGCCGCGCCTGTTCATCGGGATTGAATTCCATTGCGTTCGCCGCCAATCAGATCACGAGCGGCTGCGCTCAGGTGATGATGGCCGGCGGCGTTGAATCCATTACCGGCCTGGAACGAGGCACACCGGCGGAATTCGCTGAAAACGCCCGACTACAGGAAGAAAAACCCGATATCTTCATGGCGATGGGTAACACCGCCGAGGTTGTAGCAAGACGCTATCAGGTTACGCGAGATGCCCAGGATGAATACGCCCTGCAGAGTCAACAGAGATACGCAGCAGCGGAAACCTCCGGCCGTATCGCCGAAGAAATCGCGCCCATGACCGTGCAGTGGCGCAAACTCATCGACAAAGAAACCGGCGCGACAGAAATCGTCGAAGGTACCGTCGACAAAGACGAGTGCAACCGCCCGGCAACCACGCTCGAAGGCCTGACAAAACTGAGTCCGGCGTTTGAAGAAAACGGCACAGTCACAGCCGGCAATGCCTCGCAACTCTCTGACGGCGCCTCCATGGCCCTGTTGATGACCGAACAACGCGCAGAACAACTGGGCCTGCAACCTATGGGGTATTTCCGCGGGTTTACGGTGGCAGGTTGCGAACCCGATGAGATGGGCATCGGTCCGGTATTTGCAATACCAAAACTACTCGACTATACCGGGCTGTCGCTACAGGACATCGACCTGGTCGAATTAAACGAAGCCTTCGCATCGCAATGTCTTTACAGTCGCGACCGCCTTGGCATCGACAACGAGATCTACAACGTCAACGGCGGTTCCATCGCCATCGGCCATCCCTTCGGGATGACCGGCGCGCGTTTGACCGGCCTCGTGTTGCGGGAACTGCGCCGACGCAAGAAAAAATACGGCATCGTTTCCATGTGCATCGGCAAAGGCATGGGGGCAGCGGGATTGTTCGAGGCAGCGTAGATCGCGATTCTGCAGATTATGGAAGAACTCAAAATGAAACTGCCTCTCACATGCGCACTCATCTGCCTGTTACAGATATCCATGAATGCCACTGGCGCGGAAGACGAATCGTTCCCCCGCTACAAGCCTTCGTCGCGCAGTGCAGAACCAGTGGATATCCGCACGAATGCATACGGAGCCAGTCGGGACGCCCCCGCGGCCCTCAATATCGGTGAGCGTGTCGCAGATTTCAGCGTGCCTCGTGCGGGTGGAGGGGTTGTTTCGCTCCGCGAAACTCGAGACGAAGGTCCAGTGGCAATCATCTTCTATCGCGGCCACTGGTGACCTGCCTGCAACGTGCAACTCGGGGAGTTGCAGCATCAGATAGCGCGCTTTGAGACCCGCGGCGTGTCGGTCATCGCCCTTTCGGTCGACGAACAAGCCGCATCGCGTGCCATGATTAAGCGGCTTGGTTTGACCTTTGATCTCGGCAGTGATCCGCAGCAATCGGTCGTCAAGGCTTTCGGGGTGCAGAATCCGGACACACGCGAACTGGCCATTCATGCGGTGTATATCGTTGCAGGCAACGGCGAAATCTTCTATCGCAAAGTCGGCCGACGACGCCCGGTTTCCGCGGAACTGATAGACGCGATCGATGCGTATCAGGGTATGTACCCGCGAACTGACGAGCAGATCCAGCCACGCGGGCGCATCAACGTAGCCTATCCCGAGAACAACTTTCAGGCTCTGATCACCGTGGCCGGCATCACCGCGCTACCGGAAACAATAGACGCGATCGGGTTCAGCCGAATTTATTCCATACGTAAAAAGGGCAGCCTGGACGACTCGCTCGTCGCCTTTAAGACGCTGACGAAAAACAGCGTCGATGCAGGCCAGCAGGACCTCCTCGACACTGCGGCCTGGTTGACGCGACTGTTATTCTTTCAGGGCACACCCGAAGCGCTGGAAGCCGGAGGAATACTCAACAAACGCCTGGCCAGAGTACGCGAACTCGAAGCGTCGCTCGAGGCCAAGCCGTCCGCTGATCGGCGAGACGAGATACTACATACCCTCGCGCAGGCACGCGCCGGTTTGTCGTTGACACGGGCGGAGATTTCCAACAACGCCGACGCCTGGAATCTGCGTTCCGCGAAGACAACGCTGCGTTCTTATCGAGAGGTGGCAGGCGCTGCAGCGACCGTCCGCGCCGCACTCAACGCGATGCCGCAAGATGCGCAATAAGAAAACCATAATCACTTTGCTGCTGGTCGGTGGGACGTTAGTTGCGTTGGCGTTGCTTATAGTTGCGTTAGCGGCGAACAGTGTAGTGACCCCGCAGCAGGGCCTGCTCATGCTGGTGGCCCTGTTCGGCATGTACGTCGGTTTCGGCATTCTCATCGCCATCTATCGGTTGGTGGCGAAGCTTGAGTAGCCAAACGCAATGACTGTTAGCTGTTGGGAAGCCTGAGGGTCTGCATGGAACGCTGGAACATCCGACCTGCTTTCAGAGATAACTTCGGTCGCGAGTTTCTAACGATAGATGAAGCGTTTCGCGCCGAGTGTGAACACGTCCGCGGTACCGTAGACAACAGCCACTCTGTCCGCAAAATCGGTGCGACTACTTCTTACTACATGAAGATCTACACGGCGCGCAACGGCCTGAAAGCCAGCCTGCTCGGCAGCAACGCCGAGCGGGAGTTCAACAATTTGCTTTTTATGGAATCAGTGGGAGTTCTCGTACCACCGGTTGTGGCGCACGGAGAACGAGACTGCGCCGACGGCCGCCATCAATCAGTGCTGGTGACACAGGAGGTAGAAAACTCGGTGGATCTTCGGCTACTTGCGGAAACGAATCACTCGTTGCTGGGCAACAGGCAGTGGTTCAATTCCCTGAGCACGAAGCTCGCACGAGCCGTCGCTCAGCTACACCAGCATAGATTTGCCCACAACGACCTGAACTGGCGCAATATCCTCGTCGTGGCCGACGATGACCCTCAAGTTTATCTGCTCGACTGTGCCAGAGGGCGTCGCTGGATCGCGCCTTTTTTGCAGTTTCGCATTATCAAAGACCTGACACACCTCGACAAGTTTGGGCAGAGGTATCTGACTCGTACCCAAAGACTGCATTTCTATCTCGCCTACTGCGGTGAGCGGCGATTGAGTGCTGCTTCGAAGCGGCGGCTGCGGCGGATACTTACCAGACAGGCCGACGCAAGACATCAGCCGACGGATTATTCAGCAGCCCACGACGAGCAGGAGCGCGTGAAATCGCGGCATTGAACATCGCATCACCATGCCGCAGTTACAGGTGCCCGTCATCGAACTGCCTGATACGGCTCCCTCGTAGGTTCCAGTCAACGTGCCGCCCTACTATTTTAAGAAAAGCTCAGCGAGTCTCGGCGCGGAGTTGCCCGGCAAGCCAATCCATCATCTGTGGATAAGCTACCGGCATGTATTCCGACGCGCAGTGCCCGGCGAGTCCCAACACCCACAGCTCTCCGTTTTCAGCACGGCTGTTTACCAGTTCCATGTCTTCCAGCGAAACCACCCGGTCGCGCCCACCGTTAACAGTCAGCATTGGTGGGTGGATGCTCAGGTTTTCAACATAACCACTGTCAATCAGGGAAAAGGCCCGTGCCCGAGGGCCCAGTTCTGCGTCGAGTTCCGCCGGATTGAGTCCCATGCGGCGCATGAAGCTGCGGAACACATCGCCCTGGGGAGTGTGTATGAGGCGGGTAACCACTTCTGTTGGGGTAGCGAACGCCGAATGCACAAGACCACAGTGGTTCACCGCTGCTTTAACTCGCGGTTCTTCGTTAGCGAGCTTGATTACGTAGTAGCCGCCGAAACTTCCGCCTATGAGTCCTATTTTCTCGAAATCGAATCTGCGGCTTTCTTCAAAATGGTCGAGTATTTTTCGGTGCAGATCATGTGAGTCAGGCATCGACGTCCACTGCGAATTCTCGCCCGTCCCGACGAGATCGAACGCAGCGACGCTCTATTCGACGAGCACGGTGTCGGGATCTGGCTTGCGCATGAGGGCGGCGAGCCGATCGGCTTCATCGGCTATCGCGTGTTCGAGGAGATCAGACCCAAG
>CBDUDJ010000085.1:0-7530 GCA_965365885.1 uncultured Gammaproteobacteria bacterium | reverse complement strand
AGATCTTCGCGCTGGAGCGCCCGACACGGTCCAGCCCATTCGACATCGGAAACAGCAGCCGCCGTGATGTAGCCATCTCGGGCCTCGAAGATCAGATCCATCAATCCGCTGCTCTGCGAAGGATCGGATTCCAACTCGGCATACGTCAACGCGGACATACCCTCCGGCCAGAAGAACGCAACCATCGTATCCAGCATCGACACCTTGATGTGCTGTCCTTCGCCTGAACGTTCGCGAGCAAAAAGCGCCGAAGAAATTGCCTGCGCGGCAGTGATTGCGGTGACTTTATCGGCAACGATGATACGAAACATCTGTGGTCGTCCACTCGCGCGATCACGTTGTATATCGGTAGCACCCGACAAAGCCTGGATCACAGGGTCATAAACACGTTGATGGGCATAGGGTCCCTTCTCGCCAAAACCACTGATGGAAACGTAGATCAGGCGTGGGTTAATTTCACTGGCACTCGCTTGCGAAAAACCCATCCTCTCCATAGCCCCTGGCCGGAAATTCTGAATCAGGACGTCGGCGGATTTTATGAGCTCCCGGAGAATCTTCTTACCGGAGTCGGCTTTCAAATCCAACGCCAGGGATTTCTTGCCGCGGTTGCAGGAGAAGAACATCGAGGTGACACCATTGTGGGGTATGCCGAGATGACGCATCTGCTCGCCGTGCGGCGGTTCGATCTTGATCACCTCCGCGCCCTGGTCGGCGAGCATCATGGCAGCCACCGGTCCGGAGACCATGGTGGACAGATCCAGTACCCGTATATCGTTCAGTGGTCCCATGTCAGGCCTCCCCAATCCTTTTCGCGCTGGCTTTCAAGCTGAGTCTACCCTGATAGATCGGGCCCTCGCAGCTGATGATGGATCAATTGGCCGAGCCGGCTATTGACCAAATGACCGAAGTAGTCATAATGGTCATTATGGATGTCAACCTGCAGGATCTCACCGATCATCTCGACACCTTTCTGCAACAGGAAGCGGACGAGAAACAGCAGCAAAAACGCCGGCGCATATTGCTGGCGGCAACAGATCTGTTTGTTGCACACGGCTATCGAAAGACCAGTGTTGATGAGGTGGCGCGCGCTGCAGGGATAGCCAAAGGCACGGTCTATCTCTACTACCGCAACAAAGCCGAGCTGTTCGTGCACGCGATAGCGTTGGAAAAACAAGGCTATCTGAAAGAAATAGCACCCATTGGCGATCCGTCTTTGTTACCGCTGGATCGTCTGCGCGCGTTCATCGTACTCGGCTTGATATTGAGTCATAACATGCCCCTGACCGCGCGCATCGCGAAAGACCATGAAATCGGTCTGGTATTGCAGGACGTTGATCAACAAGTGCTGGCCGAGACGAGTGAGTTGCAGATCGCCTTCACCGCCGGACTGATAGGTGCCGCTGCCGATCAGACCTGGCCGGATGAAACTCTCGAGAACCGCGCGAGAGTACTCCTTGATCTCATGTTTGCAGTGGTAACAAGCGGACAGTTCATTCACATCGGTATGTCAGTGGAAGAGTACGCACATCTGCTGGCTGATGTCATCGTCGAAGGAATTGTCCATGAGCCACAGGGCTGGGTGACTTTTCAGATGGGCGCGTCCGATCAAAACAAAGTTCAGGCCACGGGCCCCCAGCACAAACGCAGTGCGTAACACCGGAGAAATCATGAACGCAATCAGCCTGACTTCACATCTTGACCCCAATAAACCGCTGAACCTGAATGACTCGAAATTCGTGAACAACAAATACGAATACTACAAATGGTTGCGCGAACACTCGCCGGTCCACGTGGGCAAGGTTTCTGTGATAAAAATTTTCCTGCTCTCCCGCTACGAAGACTGCCTGTCATTGACGAAAGACCCGCGCTTCCTGCGCAACCGATCGACAATCACCGGTGGTGGCAAATTTCCTTTTCCTTTGCCGAAGTCCATGTCCCTGGTCGCTGACAGCATGATCATCGAGGATGACCCGGAACATAAGCGATTGCGAAATCTGGTCCAGAAAGCCTTCGCGCCGAAGGTGCTGCGCGGGATGGAAGAGAGCATCGAAGCCATGACCCACGAACTGCTCGATGCGGTGGAAGGGCAGGCCAGCTTCGAGTTGAAGCAGGCTTACGCGCTGCCGATTCCGGTTAACGTAATCGGCCGGCTGGTCGGAGTATCCCAGGACCTTATGCCGCGTTTCAGGGACAGTATCAGCTATCTTTCCGAAGGCTTCAGCGGCTGGAGCATGCTGCGGACAGTGGCATTCGATATCCCCAAAGCTGTCAAGCTCGTGCGAGAAATGATCGCGGAGAAGCGGGCAAACCCTGCAGATGATATCTTAACCGGGCTGATCGAAGCAGAAGAAGAAGGTGACCGGCTGAGCGAAAACGAACTCATCAGCATGATCTTTCTGCTCATCATCGCAGGCTTCGAGACAACCGTTCATCTGATATCCAACGGCGTCATTGCGTTGACCCAGCACCCGGAACAAATGGCGCGCCTGCGCAGCGAACCGGAATTATTCGGCTCCGCAGTAGAGGAGATTCTGCGTTTCAACGGACCCCTGCACGGCACGAAAATGACCTACGCGCGTGAAGACATCGAACTGCATGGGGTCACGATACCGAAGGGTTCTTCGGTGATGCCTCTGCTGGGGGCTGCAAATCATGATCCAGAGGTGTTCGCCAATCCGGAAGTTTTCGATATTGCACGCACGCCGAACCGCCACCTGGGCTTCTCCCAGGGCAACCACTTCTGTCTTGGTGCGTTTCTTGCGCGAATGGAAACGAAAATCGCGCTGCGAACGTTGCTCGAGCGTTATCCGAATCTGCAGCTGGCAGTGCCGGTCGAAGAACTGCAAATGCAGACGCTGCCAGGTTGGCATCGCTATCAGGAAGTCCCCGTAACCGCAGGTTAGTGCCGTTCGTTAGCCTTTAGCCATTTATCTATTCTGCCTGGATCGCTTCGATGCATATCTGTGCACCAAACGTGTTGCTGCGCGCAATTTCGATTGCATCGTCGGTGACGCTGCTCAGCAACAGACCGCGTTCTGCCAGCGTAGACCCTAAGTGAACCAGATCACTGCCCTGCAGCACCAGTTCGAACATACCCTCGCCGTGATTCTGGAGAAACCCCGCAATGTCTTTTGCGTATTCCTGCGCAGAGTCGCTGACTGACACCAGTTCAATCATGCCGCCGGTCGGAGGATGGCAAATCACCGATTTCACACCTCTTTGTTCGTCGATGGTGAGCGGATCGACCGGCATACCCAGCTTGTCCCCATAGACTGCTTTTGCCTCATCGATGTTTTCAACGGCAATCACTACCCGGCTGATGCCGGAGAGGTTCAGCGATTGCTCGGTCGTTTCCTGTTGAGCCTGATACGAGTCGACCGGATACACGCGGATGAGCACACCATGAGTTGACCTGGGATGAACATCCCGGCCACCCGCTCCGGTCATCAACGGCAACACGTGCAGGCCCTTGTCAAGTAGTCGCTCTGCTTCGTCATCTGGCACCGGGGCTTCCAGCATCAATGCAAACAAGCCATCACCTCGGCGATCAAGAAACCGCTGCAGGCTCTGACTCAATGGTGCTTCGGGATCACCAGGAGACATCAGCTCAATGTTGCTTCCGCCTGGCGGAACACACATGGCGAGTTTTGCGCCGAGGCTGTCGATGCTGCCGGGCGTAAGATCGATGACCGGCATACCGAACTGATCCCGAAAAGTAGCCACCACAGCATCAAAATCGTCAACCGCAATTGCGATACGAGGCATTCCTGTGATCATCCTGGACTCTCCAACAACGACTTTAGAAATTCAAATTTCAACTCAACAGGGCCATTCGGCGAGACCGCTTGTTGGCGGTTTGAGAGCGCCACAATCGCCTCCTTCCCTGCTGCGCGGGCTCGGACTGCTCCTATGTCCGGGACAGTTGCTGCCAGTCGTCACTTGCCCGATCTTGCAGATGTGATTCGACCAGTTCCTGGGTAATCACACAGTATTCAAGCTGTAGAGAGTTGGGATCGCGGAAGTAAATGGATTTACACCAGCCATGATCTACTACATCGGTCACGTCGACGTCCCGACTCCTGAGCTCAGTCTGCTTGGCCAGGAGATCGGCTTCATCTTCTGCTTTGAATGCAAAGTGGATGACACCTCCCTTGATTCCCAGCCCGCGATTGATTCCAGCATCGAAATCGGCGGCAATATCTGGCACATCATTGCACTCCATGAACGCAATCAGTTCACCATTACCCACGTCCAGGAATGCATGACGGATCACACCACCAGTTTCGGGTTTCAGCACATCGCAGACCCTCGCGGGGAAGCCTAAAGTACCTTCATAAAAGTCGAGCGTGGCTTCCATGTCGTGGGTCGCCAGACCCAGGTGGTGCAGACCGTGATTACTCATCTCATTCACCCCGAATTGATTACCCGGCCAAGTATCCCGCTCATTTACAACGCGGTCAAACGACGCACTGCCACTTTACTGGATCGATAACCTGGGTTTTGTATCAGCACAATCTACCCACCAATACGTTGGAGTTGCGAGCCATCGGCGACTCAGCTAGCCGGGACAGCGGAAACATCTAAGGAGCGACCCTCCGGCAGCAGTCTCACGATCTGACCGTCCGATGCGTGCTCCAGCAACAGATAGATCGTCCCGTCCGGCCCGGCTTCGACATCTCTGATACGGGCGAGATCCTTCAGCAGGATCTCGCTGTGAACGTGGTTGGTACCATCCACTACGAACCGATAGAGCTCCGTTGCTTTCAGGCTGCCGACTATGAAGTCATCCTGCCACTGAGGGAAAGCTGCACCGTCATACACGATGAAACTCGATACGGCGGGTGATGGCGTCAGATCGACCACCGGCTGTTCGATGTCTTCCAGGTCGAACTCAATTCTGAGTTCTTTCCAGTACTCCACCGGCGTGCCATCGTAGTCGACGCCTTTCGAATACAACGGCCAGCCGTAATTGCGCCCGGCCTGCAGCAGATTAACCTCGTCACCACCCCGCGGACCCATCTCCGTGCCCCACAGCTGGCTGGTCTTGGCGTTGAACTCGAGCCCTTGCGGACTGCGATGACCGTACGACCAGATGCTGGGTTGAGCGCTTGGATGATCGATAAAGGGATTGTCCGAAGGCACCCGCCCATCGTCGTGAACTCGATGGATCTTGCCGTACGGGGTTGTCAGATCCTGTATGCCTGAATAGTTGCTTCCCCCTTTGATGCCCACGGTCAGGTACACGTACCCCGCCGGATCAAAGGCAAGTCGACCACCGGCACCAATATCCGGCATTGACGAGTAGAATTGAGGATCGACGCTCCAGATGACTTCCTGATCAACCCACGCACTGTCTCTGATACGGCCTCGAACAACTCGAGTCATGGATTCTGGGATGAGGGTGCCGCCTCCCTCCTCGCAGTCTCCACAAAGATCGGTGTGCAACAGGTAGATCCAACCGTTGTCTTCGTAGTCCGGGTGGAGTTCAACGTCGAGCAGCCAGCCGATACCGTAATTGAGCCCCATGACTTCCAGGCCGAAATTAGACGTCTCGGGCGTACCTTCTATCGGCTCCGAGCGCTCCCCGTCCGCTGAGATGATGCTCAATCCCCGCGTCTTCTCGGTCAGCAGGATCCGACCGTCGGGCATGGGCGCAATTGAGAATGGGAAGGGGTCGATCCCGGCTGCGAATGTCTCGACGCGGAAATCCAGGAGTTCACTTTTGATGATCCCTGTGGGAATCACGAGCGCTGTGTCCGCCTTGAAATCGGTGAAATTCCGATTGACCCTCTTTTCCGCAATCATTATTGCGAGACTGCGTACGTGAGCCTCACTAAGAACCGCCGCCCAGCCCGGCATTCCTTTCTGCGGGAACCCATTGGAAATGCTCGCGGAAATCTCAGCGACCGAGTCCCCGTGGACGAGGTCCGGCCCAACCAGCGCAGGGCCCTGCACCGTACCATCGAAATTCTCCCCGTGGCACACACTGCAGTTATCGGCATAAAGCGGCGTGAATGGATCCCCACTGATACCGCTTGTTACGGCAAAAAAAAGACCGACAATCAGCAGCATCAGAACACCCAGGGTAGCCCCCGAGATTATAACGACACGTTTCAACCTCATCGCTTCGACTCCTGCAACGGTGGGCACCTTGTACCAGCAATTCGCCAGCTGAACCATAGTACCGGGTATTAGCCTTTAGCCTTTTACCACCGTCGCGCGCAGAATGGGCAAGGTAAAAGGCTAAAGGCTAATACCCGGTACCAGGAGATTTCATCGATGCCTGTGGAAATGATTGGCTGGATCGCGCCGCGAGTGGCGTCGGAAATCATCCCGCCTCAAGGTCCGCCTTTTGCAGCCGACGTCGTCGCGAATACCGCTGAAATTCATGAGGAGGCCGATTTCGATCGCGTGCTGATCGGTTATTTTTCCGATGCACCCGATGGTTTTCTGATCGGTGCCCATGCTGCATCCGTCACCGAGCGGCTGGGATTCCTGCTTGCGCACCGCCCCGGGTTCGTGGCACCCACGCTAGCCGCCCGCAAGCTTGCGACCCTGGATCAACTCAGCGGCGGACGCCTGGCCGTGCATCTGATCAGCGGCGGCAGCGATGCGGACCAGGCCAAAGATGGTGACCATACCGACCATGCCGGGCGTTACCTGCGAACCGAGGAATACGCACAAATCTTAAAGCGCAGCTGGACCGATCCGAAGCCCTTCGACTACGCGGGAGAGTTCTATCAGGTCGAACAAGCCTATTCCGAGATTCGCTGCGCACAGGAACCACGGATTCCGCTCTACGGCGGCGGTGGCTCTGCTGCGGCCGTCGCAGCACTGGCCCCTCACATAGACGTATTCATGCTCTGGGGGGAGCCGCTTGCTGAAACTGCGGAATTCATGGCTCAGGTTCGTGCAGCGGCAGGCAGCAACAAAATCACATTCAGCGTCTCGACACGACCGATTCTGGGGAAAACCGAGGGGGAAGCCTGGGACCGGGCGCATGCCATTCTGGACCAGATCAAAGGCCGCGTTGGCGACAGAAAAATACCCAGACCTGAAAACGCCGGTTCGCAACGCCTGCTCGATGCAGCTGCGGCGAAAGATGTACATGACAATTGCCTTTATACCGCACTTGCCGAAGCAAGCGGTGCGCGCGGCAACTCGACAGCACTGGTCGGGACGCCGGAAACAGTTGCTGAAGCGTTAGTCAGCTACTACGATCTTGGAGCTACGAGCTTGTTGATCCGCGGCTATGATCCGCTGCCCGATGCGATCGAGTATGGCCAGGAGCTGATTCCCAGAATTCGGGAGCTGGTTGCGCAACGAGACGAGACAGCATCACGCACCAGCGGCTGATGTGTAGAGCAAAAATGAGCGGAGAATTGCGATGAAATTGTTGTGGCTGGTAAGTCTAATCTGCCTGGCGATCGGTTCGGCATCCGCCGAAACAAAACGCACGGCATCAGGTCATCCAGACCTCACAGGTTTCTACGACAGCGGGACGCTGACACCCCTTAATCGGCCTGAAGA
>CBDUDJ010000084.1:0-7532 GCA_965365885.1 uncultured Gammaproteobacteria bacterium | reverse complement strand
GTGTTGACGAGTGCTGCGACTCAAGCCATGGAGTTCGTGCACAAGCGGCAGCCGGTAATGCTGTCACTTGCCGAGGCGCACAGCTGGTTGGACGCGGCCAAGCCGGATCACGCGGATCTTCTCGCACCGCACATTCCGCTCAGCCTGGCCGCAATTCCGGTCTCCACTCATGTCAACAGCGCGCGCCACAAGGATGCACGCTGTGTCGAGCCGATCGGCACGCCGGTCCTGCTATCGGCTGACACCGGGGCGGTGGGCTAGGTGTTGCTGCAGCCAGGTCATTGGCTCGGTCGCGGCAGTATTCTGGTGGAGGGTCAAAGCCTCGGCACCACGGCTGAGTGCGACGTCCAGATAGAAAGGGACGAGGGCGGGTTGACCTGCCGCGCCGAGCTGACGGTGCAGGATGCACCGGCGCATGAGTACGTGGTTCGGGTGGCGGGCAACGACGTCGGTACCTACACATTGCATGTGCAGACCGGGGCAGAGGTGTTGCACGGTACAGCCAAGCTCGACAGCCCTCCAAACCTTGGTTTGCTGTGGAACGACAGCGGGAGTGTTTATGCGACCTTCACGCTCTTTGCAATTTCCGCCGGTTGCGGCTTACGCGGTTTCCTGCGCGATGGCACGACCATTTTCACCTGGGAGATTGCTTTCTCTCTCAAACAGGACGTAATACACGGTGACAATGTCGTTGCGCTGCGCTCGCGTCCACGTCGTCACTAGCAGCGTGCCGGGCGTCAGCGCAGGTAGGGCGCAATGAGCAGTTCGGCTTGGGCTGCCAGTCGCCCCAATGCGTCGTCTTCTGCAATTGTCGGATCCGCAATGAAACGGCCAAAAGCATACTCGCTCAGCGCGAATACGGTGTCAGCCAGCAGCGTGCTGGATACGGTTTTATCCAGCTCACCCACCTGCTGTGCTGCGGCGAACAGGGCCTGCAGCAGTCGGTGAGCGGCTTGATCGACCGCGTGATAGATCGTGTCCGCCTCGGCTGAATGTTGAAAAATTTCAGCAGCCACGACTTGCCACAGGTTGCGATCACCCGCGGCGAAAGCAGTCATGCGGGCACGGTTGACCGCCTCCAGCGTCGCCAGCAGATCGTGATCGTAAGCTTCGATAATCTGGCCGATGCTGGCACCCAGCCGTTCGACGTTGCCGAGCAGGAGCGCCTGTAAAATCTGCGATTTGGTGGGAAAATAGTTGTAAAGCGTCTGGTAGCTGATGTCAGCCGCCGTCGCGATATCACGCATGGTTGCAGCGGGATAGCCGCGCTCGCCGATCAACTGGCGAGCCGCGTCGAGAATGTCCTGCCGTGCCTGGCGTTTTTTGCGTTCTCTTCTGGACATGCGATGGGGAAATTTTGACAAAGTCAATAATTAGGGCGAATATATATTGCCTGATTCGAGAGAGGTGTCAATGACGCAGTTAGTGACCGTCATGGTCGTCGGGGAAGCCGCAGCCAGTGGGCTGCTGAAGATATTGCGGCTGAGCGCCGTGATCGCTTGCCTGTCGCTGCCGCTGGCAGCGCCCGCGGCTGAAAGCGCCGCGGCTGAAAGCGCCGCGGCTGGGAGCGCCGCGGCTGAGATAGAAGTCACCGCCTATGGCCTCATCGCCGCTGCAATCGATCTGACCAGAGGTGCAACCTCTCATTCGGAGATGACCATGCGCGTGCATCGGCCGACCTGGGAGCGCACGTCAAACATGGTTGCCTGGACGCGTGGCCGCGATGACGCGTTGATCCGCTTCACCGCACCGGCTAAAGACGCGGGTAACGCAACACTCAAGCAGGGCGAGAAGATGTGGACGTACACGCCGAAGCTCAGGCGTACCATTCGCCTGCCGTTCAGCCTGATGTCGCAAAGTTGGGGCGGCTCCGATTTTTCTTACAACGATCTCTCCCGCACCGACAATCTGCTGCGTCACTACGATCTGAAAATCATCAAAGTTGAAGAAAATCCCCCGCACAAGTTCTACACGATTGAAGCCGTCCCACATGACGATGCGCCAATCGTCTGGGGTAAAGAAGAGTGGGTGTTACGGGAAGATTCGGTACTCATCTCACAGACCTTTTTTGATCAGGCGTTCGTTCCGCTCAAACGCATGGAGGCGTTGGAGATTGGCGAACTCGGTGGCCGGGTGTTCGCGACTCGAATGCGTATTACCAAACTGGATGAGCCGGACAGGTACACTGAGTTCAGCTACGATTCGATGACCTTTGATGTGGAGCTCGAAGATCGGGCCTTTACCGTCTTCACGCTGCAATCCGGTGCTGAGCCATGAGTGAAGCCGTCGCCGAGCGGCCTGCTCCTGCCGTCTCATACAATGGCTCGCGGTCTGTTCAAATCAGCTGGCGTAATTTGTGGCGCAACAAGCGTCGGACCTGGTTGACCAGTGGCGGAATTGCGTTCGCCATATTGTTAGTGATGTTCAGCATGGCCATGCAGCGTGGTCAGTACGCGGTGATGATGGAAAATGCGACGACCCTCATCAGCGGCCACATGCAGGTTCAGGCGACCCGCTACATCGACAGCGAGCGGTTCGAACACACCATCGAAGAAGCCAGCCTCCTGCGCAGGCAACTGCTTGCAATGCCGGGAGTTGTTGCTGTTGCACCGCGCGTTGAGGCATTTGCACTCGTCTCTTCGGAGAAGCGCAGTTTCGGAGCCCAGATCCTGGGTATCGATGTGACAGCGGAGGCTGCGACGGTTCGGCTCCTCGATATGATCGACGATGGCCGGCCACCGGCTGGCCCTGAAGAAGCCGTCATAGGCGAGAAACTCGCGCGCAACCTTGGTGTGGCTGTGGGTGACGAGCTGGTCATTCTCGGCGCCGAAAAACACGGGGGTGTCGCGGCAATGGTCGTCAACATCGTCGGTATTCTTTCCTCCGGGATGGCGGTCATTGACCGTTCTCTGCTGCTTCTGCCGATTGCCACCGTGCAGAATGCATTCGGCCTGGGGGATGAGATTCACACGTTCGCGATACGGATCGCGTCGCTGGACGACAGTGAGGCGATCGCGGCGCAACTGGCCTCGCATGTGCCGGCAGAAGTCACGGTGCGCAAGTGGAACGAGGTACTGCCGGAGCTGGAACAGGCCATAGAGATCGACCGGCTCGGTGGCCTGATCATGTATGGCCTGATCATCATCCTGGTGACCTTCAGCGTCGTGAACACTTTCATCATGCTGGTGTTTGAGCGCACGAAGGAATTCGGCATGCTGCTGGCCATCGGCATGCGGCCGGTTGGCATTGTCGGGTTGGTTTTGTGGGAGGCGTTCTTCGTGTGGCTGGTGGGTGCTGCCATCGGTGCCGGAATTGCTGTTGCGATCATAGTCGGACTTGCAGATGTGGGTCTGTACATGGGTGAAGCCATGGAAGAAATGGCGACGCAATACTACATGCCGCCCAGGTTGTATCCCGCGCTCTCTGCAGAAGTGCTTCTGGTCTCGCCACTGATCCTGTTGCTGGGAACACAGCTCGCAGCGCTGATACCGGCGCTGCGGATCCGCCGTCTGCGTCCCGTCGAAGCCCTGCGCAGTGAATAACCCGGGAGCATCCAATGGCTGAAGTCGCCGCCGAAGCAGCCCCGACAACCGCCCGGATTAGCGTTACCTCCAACGTCGCCACGATCGCCTGGCGCAATCTGTGGCGCAACCGCCGGCGAACCTGGCTGACAGCGGGTGGGATTGCGTTTGCGGTCTGGATGCTCGTTTTCGGCATGTCCATGCAGGTGGGTACGTTCGAGATCATGATCGACAACGGCGCGAAGCTCGGGCTCGGTCACATCCAGATTCAGCATCCGGAATATCGCAATAATCCAACGCTCGAATACACGATTCGCGGCGCGGCCGAACTCGAGTCGATGCTGGCCGCACTCCCCACAGTAGCCGTCGCATCACCACGGACAATGGGCTTTGCGCTCGCCTCGAGTAGCGATCGCAGTTTCGGCACACAGGTGATCGGGGTGGATTTCGCAAAAGAAGCAGACTGGTCGACGTTGCCGGATATGCAGCTGGCGGGCCGCTACCTTGGCGGACCCGGTGAAGCTTTTATCGGCTCGGTGCTGGCACGCAATCTGGGTCTGGATATCGGCGCTGAGCTGGTGCTGCTGGGGACCGCCAAGGAAGGTGGCATCGCCGCGGCGGTCGCCGAAGTGGTGGGCACATTCACGACGGGCCAGGCGGCGCTGGATCGTGCAGTTGTACAGATTCCAATCGATGATTTTCGTGCCGGCTGGGAGCTGGCCGCAGATGAGGTACACACGTTCGTCGTCCTGGCAGATTCGGTTGCCGACAGCGAGGTCGTCGCCCGTGGCCTCAAAAGCGCCCGCGGCGTTGCAAGTGCCCGCGGCGTTGGGAGCGCCCGCGGCGTCGACGAAGAAGACTGGATCGCACTGGACTGGCGCGAGCTCATGCCTGAAGCCGAGCAGACTATTGATCTGAAATATATTGGCATGCAGTTCTTCTTCGCGATGCTCGTGATCATCGTCACGTTCAGCGTTGTGAACACTTTCATGATGACGATTTTTGAACGCACGCCCGAATTCGGCATGTTGCTGGCCATCGGCATGCGGCCGGCTTCAATCATGCTGCAACTGCTGCTGGAAGCTTTCTGGCTGGCTGCGTTGGGCGTGCTGCTCGGGATGGCACTCAGCAGCGGGCTGGTTGCGATTCTGGCGAGTACCGGCATGCCACTACCGGCGGACGCCACAGAGATGCTCAAGCAATACAACCTCCCCGACCGGATGTATCCGAAGTTCAGCGCAGATGCGGCATGGACTGCCACGGTTGTCATGTTGGTGGGAACTCAATTGGCGGCTATCGTCCCTGCGCTGCGAATCCGCGCCATGCGCCCCATTGAAGCCCTTCGCGCAAAAGAATAGTCGATGCTTAAGGGACCAGGAGAAAGACATTGCCTTTGAAATTGTTGCTGCAGTTGAGTCAACGCAATCTGTTTCGCCACCGCCGGCGCAACATCATGTTGCTGCTGGCAATCTGCGTTGCTGTTTCAGGTGTGACGGTGATGAACAGCCTCATTCGCGGTTTTCAGTACGGCATGCAGGAAGCGGCCGTCGCCAATCTCACCGGTCATGTGAAAATACTTGCGCCGGGTTATCTCGACGATCCCAACATCGAAAAAAGTTTTGCCCTGGCGCAGGACTGGCAACCCGACGTGCCAGCTGATTTGCTCGATGGCTGGGCTGCACGCATCCGGATTCCGGCTGTCATCATGAGCGAACGCGAAACACGTGGCATCCAGTTCGTCGGCATCGACCCGGCGCAGGAACACATATCGTTCATCGGGAATGCGACCTACACCGGTGACCGGCTCGACTCGGCCGAGGACAGACGGGTCATCATCGGCAACGAACTCGCACGGCAACTCGAAACCGCGGTGGGCAGAAGGCTGGTGCTGATCACTCAAGGTGCGGATGGCCTCAATCGGGAGGCCGGATTCCGGATTGCCGGTACTTACGACGCGGAAGGCACAGGTCTGGAAAAGCAGTTCGTCTTCACCGGCATCAGCGCTCTGCAGGCGATGGTGGACGCGGAGGTGGTCACGGAGGTGTCGATAAAGTTTGTCGGTCATCCGAAGGATTTCAGTATCAAGCAGGTATTTGTCGAATTCTTCACCGGCCTGGATGTGCTCGACTGGCAGGAACTCGAGCCACAGGCAGCGGCGATGTTCGTCTTTGCCGATGCCGCCGTCTTCATCTGGTTTCTGATCATGATGGGGGCCCTGGTATTCGGGCTCGTCAACACGCTGGTCACCGCGGTGATGGAGCGTGTCCAGGAGTTCGGGATGTTGCGGGCGGTCGGTATGCGACCTGGCGCAGTGATCGCGCAGGTCGTGCTGGAGTCGACGTTGATCATGGTGGCTGGGATCGCGATCGGACTGCTGCTGGGCTGGGGTTTCTACCTGTGGCTGCAGGACGGCATCGATCTGTCACAGTGGGCGGAGGGTGTGGAACTGGCCGGTATACGCAGTGTGCTCGTACCACGGCTGCTGGTAGAGGACCTGATTCTTGTCGCCGGCTTGAGTCTGGTCTTCGGGATCCTGGCGGCGCTGTATCCCGCCTGGCGCGCAGTAAAAATTAAACCTTTGGAGGCTCTGAGAAGATGAGCGATGTAGTAGTTCGATGCAGCGGCGTAACGCGAACCTATCAGGACAACGCTGTGCCGGTTGTGGCCCTGCAGGGTGTCGATTTTGTAGTGGAGCGCGGC
This sequence comes from uncultured Gammaproteobacteria bacterium, assembly GCA_965365885.1. GTDB lineage: Bacteria > Pseudomonadota > Gammaproteobacteria > Pseudomonadales > Azotimanducaceae > SZUA-309. The sequence goes on along the minus strand of CBDUDJ010000084.1, from coordinate 1,311 downwards.
GAGTTCGTGAGCCTTGCCGGACCTTCTGGATCTGGCAAGACGACGCTCCTGAACCTCATCGGTGGGTTGGACAGACCCGACAGCGGTACGGTGGAAGTTGACGGCGTGGCGCTCAATGATCTCAGCGAAAGCGAGCTTTCAGACTTACGGCTACGCAAAATGGGTTTCGTTTTTCAAGCCTATAACCTGATTCCGGTGCTCTCCGCGCAGGAGAATGTCGAATTCATCATGCAGCTGCAGGGTGTGGCGCCGGCAGAGAGGCACGAACGGGCATCTGAGCTCCTGAAAAATCTGGGACTGGCGGGTATGGCCGACCGCAGACCCAGCGAACTTTCCGGTGGGCAACAGCAGCGTGCGGCTGTTGCCCGGGCGATCGTCACCAATCCGGTACTGCTGCTTGCCGATGAACCCAGTGCCAATCTCGATTCCGGCACGACCCAGGAGTTATTGGAATTGCTGCGTACGCTCAATGAACGTCAGGGCGTCACGATCATTACCGCTACTCACGACCCGATGGTCATGGGCTACGCCAAACGGCAGGTCAATCTGCGCGACGGCGAAATTGTTGAGGACAACTCCAGCCGGGCTGCTTGACGTGAGCCTGATTGCAGGTCGCACGCCGCTCCTGCTGGCAGTGTGTTTGCTGTGCGGGCAGGCGTACGCGCTGGAATTCAGCGCACGAACGAAGGCATTTGCCACGGCTGCTGCGCTGCCCAGCCACGATTTCCAGCACCAGCTCAGCGGCACGCCGGCCTACGACTACACCGCTGATCTGCGAATGATGTTCCGTCAGAGCAGCGGTTCGCTCACCTGGCTGGCCGATCACTCGACCACGCTCAACGGCGGCGACTCCTTCGCCTTCAACTCAGCACCCGGGATCACTCTGGATCAATCGCCCGGCGATGACGATCAGCGGCTGATGGATCTGTCGTGGGAGATCGGCGACGGTGACCGGCATCGTGTTGTGCATCGATTCGATCGTCTGGCAGTTGAATATCGGCGAGGTAACTGGGGGGTTACACTGGGTCGACAGGCGCTCAGCTGGGGCAATGGGATCGTGTTCCAGCCGATGGATCTGTTCAGCCCCTTTGCGCCGACGACCGTCGATCGCGACTACAAGGCCGGTGATGATCTGCTGCTCATTGAAAAGCTCTTCGGTAACGGCAGCGATCTGCAATTGCTTGCCGTAGCGCGGCGTGACGCGAATGAAGACTTCACCGGGCAGGCTGGCAGTGTCGGTTTGAAATGGCACGGTTACGCCGGCGGCACTGAGTTCGATCTCATCGCAGATCGGAAGAGCGTCGGGTAGGG
>CBDUDJ010000083.1:0-7535 GCA_965365885.1 uncultured Gammaproteobacteria bacterium | reverse complement strand
GACCCAAAGCAACGCGCGCGGCTTCCTCGCGGGCATCTTTCATGGCGACTTCCAGCGCCTGGTTTTCCAGCTGCACGCGGCGGGAAGTGTCCAGACGGATGGGATCGACGTTGTTGACGCCTTCTTCGAGTGCGCGATTCAGTAACCGGCCGAAAAGATCGAGGTCGCGTAGCGTGATTAGAATCGTCTGTGTGGCGATAACGCCATCGACGACGGTCTCATTGTCACGCCGCCGGTGCCGCGGAGTTATGCTCAAAGCTGCCGTCGTGACATCGGGTTCAGCAATTTTCAGGTTGCGCATGAGTTGCAGAATGGCACGGACCACTTCGTCGATTTCCCGCCGCAGTTCGGCCGCATCACCACCCTCGCGCCGCACGTGCATGCTCACATAGCCCATGTCTGGTTCGATCTCCAGCGAGCCATGGCCGGCGACGTGGATGCCATTGGTCTGTGCAAGGGTTGGTACGGACGTTGCCAGTGCGGTCGCCAGCAGCAGTGTTGGCAACAGGACCCTCAGGGCGGGTCGTGGCAGACGGGTAGGCATCGACAGACTCCGGATGATTCTTCCTGGAGAGACGATTTAACCACGCTCAACGCGCAGGTGGTATGCAGTCGGTGATGTTAGACCAACGCCGAGGGAGATGTCTAGACGATGTCTAGATGTAATCTAGTCATCATCTAGATTAGACTCTGGAGCATGCGTTACCACCACGGCGATCTCAGACGTGCGTTGCTGGATGCCTTACCCCGGGTTATCGCAGCACAGGGCCTGGAAAGGCTGAGTCTGCGGGCTCTCGCGCGCCAGGCCGGCGTCTCACACGGTGCTCCGGCACATCATTTCACAGACAAACAGGGCCTGCTGACCGCCTTTGCCAGCGAAGGCTCGCAGCATCTCGAACGTCTGGTGAGCGCTGCGTTGACCCAGCCGGCTGCGACGGATCATGTCGCCCGTCTCAGCGCCGTTGGCCTGGGTTACCTCGAATTTGCCTTGCAGTACCCGGCGCACTTTCGCGTCACGTTTCGGCCTGAACTTCTGAATATGGCGGATCCCGAATTGCTGCAGGCGAGGGCAAGTGCGGGGAACACCCTCGATAACGTGCTCAAAGATGCCCAGGAAGCCGGGTTTCTGGCGGCCAGAGACTATTCAAACGTACGTATGGCTTCATGGTCACTGGCCCACGGTTATGCGTCGATCGCCGCGGATGTCATGGCAGGTACGCCGCCCGATGCGCTGCGGCGTCAGGCCAGACGCACGCTCGATCATTACTCGCGCGCGGTGTTGCGGGGGAGTGGCAACAGCTGACAGCCTGCTGATTCGCGTGCCGCCACTGACTCTGGAGGGCGCCAGCCAGCTTCCGTCCCGGTTGCCAAAGGCAAAATTCCAGCGTTAAGCTGGGGCAAACAAGTAGCAGGATTGCCAATCGTGAATATGAGATGCGCTGTTGTCGGCACGCTCGTGCTGGCTGGCGCAGTGTTGTCCCCGCCGTTGGCTGACGCAGCAGCAGCGAGAGTCGAACGCAATGTCGTGTTTGGCATGTATGCGGGCCTGGCGCTGGTCATGGACGTGCACTTCCCGCAGCGAGCCAAGGGTATTGGTGTGCTGTTGGTCCCTGGCAGCGACTGGCACAATCCCGGTGCGCTCAAGCAGGGCTATCCCTACATCAATGCGCTCAGGGATGCTCTGGTGGAAGATGGCTTCACAGTCTTTATCCCAAACCACAGATCATCGCCAACCTATCGCTTTCCCGCTGCGCTGCTCGATACCCGGCGTGCGGTGCGATTCATCAGATTAAACGCCGAAAAATTCAAAATTGATCCTGCTCGGATCGGTGGCGCAGGGCACTCATCAGGCGCGCATCTGGTTGCCATGCTGGCAGTCGAAGACGGTGGTGGCACCGCTTTGAGCGCTGAACCGATTGCGCGGCAGAGTTCCAAGACCCAGGCTACGGTCGCGATCGCCGCGCCATTTGACCTGATTGCATTCGATTCCGGCTTCGGTCTTGCGACGGTCACGGCCTTCATGGGCGAGCGACCACCGATGGATCGGCAACGCAGGCCGGTGCGCGCGGGCATTTACCGTGATGGATCGCCGATCAGCTTCGTCAGTGCCGACGATGGTCCGTTTCTGATGATCCATGGTGAGCAGGACCCAGTCGTGCCGTATCGAAATCTGGCATTGATGCAGCGCGCGCTCACGGAGGTTGGTGGCAACGTGACTGCGATTACGGTTGCCGGTCAGGGGCATGCGCCGAAGCTGGACCTCGGACGGATCGTTACCTGGCTAAATGAAAATCTCGCTGGCGAGTAGTCAACAGCCCGGAAACCGGCCATCATCGAAAGTACAGAGCGGCAAAGGCCATTAACGTGAGCGGACTCCTTTTCATCGTATTCGCAGCAGTTCTGCTGTGGGCCATAACCCGGTTCTACCTCCGCGGCGAAAATCTCTCGCGTTACGACCGACCCGGGGCAATCGCCATCGGCGATTTGCGCGAGCCGAGTGCGGAGCATCATGAAGTGGTGCAACTGTTCTCGCAGATGGCTGAAAACGCAGCCGGCATGTCAGGTAAACGTCGATTAACGACGATGCGCGAGGCAATGGATGCGATGGGCAAGGATGCCGACCTGTCCGGTGTCGAGGTGAGCAGCGTCGATGTGGCTGGTGTTCCCGGTGAGTGGGTTTGCGCGACAGACGCCAACCCCGAACGGCGCGTGCTCTATCTGCATGGTGGCGCCTTTACGATGGGCAGTTCGAAAAGCCATCGGGCGATAACCAGCAAGTTTTCGAGGATCGCCGGAGCCTGTGTCCTGGCTGTCGACTACAGGCTGATGCCGGAAAATCGGCGCATCGACTGTTTGACGGACTGCCAGACGGCCTATCGATGGATCATTGATAACGGTCCGGCGGGAGCCGAGCCGGTGCAGACACTGTTTGTTGCAGGAGATTCGGCAGGTGGCAACCTGACACTTGCCGTCATAGCCTGGGCGCGGGATGCAGGGCTGCGCGCTGCGGATGCGGCGGTGGCGCTCTCCCCGCTGACGGACGGAACGTTTACCAGCCCGAGTCTGCTGGCTAACGTTGCGACGGATCACATGCTGGGACCGCTGATGGGGCGGATCCTGAAGATCCCGAACAGTCTGATGCTCTGGTTTTCTTGGGCGTCCAACCGCCTGCCGCCTTCCGATCCGCGGATTTCACCGTTGCATGGTGACCTTTCAAATTTGCCGCCGACTCTCGTGCATGCCAGCGAAGCCGAGATGCTGCTCGATGATGCGCGTCGTTACGTCGGCAAAGCCAGTGATGCCGGCAGTGCGGCGAGCCTCGAAACCTGGCACCACATGCTGCACGTCTGGCATGTCTTCGAGCAGCGTTTGCCCGAGGCCAGAGAAGCTTTCGAACACATCGAAAGATTTCTCGAACTGATGGCGCCGCGCATGCTCAAGCAATCTACGGCAGAGCCGGTTGAGTAATGGCAGCAGCAGCGACGAATGACGTGGCGCTAGAAGCTGCGAATGTTGAGCCCGAAGTAGTAGCCATTGAGGTGCCGGATTTTGCGGAGTGGCTGCCCGACTCGGTGCTGCCGCTGTGGGAAGCCATTGCGGAGTACCCGTTGCTCGGCTCGCTGGTCATCGTGGCAATCTTCTTCGTCGCCGCTCACGTCTTGCGCCTGCTTGTGTCAGGCAGTCTCGGCCGCCTCGCGGGGCTGACGACTTCTCTCGCGGATGACCTGATTTTAGAAAATCTCAAACGGCCTGTGTTCACGACTGTCTTCTTTACGGGTCTCACACTGGCACTCAAAACCGCCCAGCTGCCCTTTGGCACTGACCTGCTGGTCAAGATCATCGTCTCGTTGATCGTAGTCAGCTGGATGCGGGCGATCTTGCGCATCTCGGTTTCCGTGCTCGATGTGCTCAGCAATCAGACCCGATTTGCATTTATCGAAGTGCGCACGGTGCCGTTGATTGATCTCACGGTAAAACTGCTGATCATCCTGGTTGGCAGCTATGCGCTGTTGATGGTCTGGGGTATCAATCCGATCGGTTGGCTCGCCTCGGCCGGGATCGTAGGAATTGCTGTTGGCTTTGCCGCCAAAGATTCGTTGGCAAACTTGTTTTCCGGTTTCTTCATCGTGGCGGATGCGCCGTACAAGATTGGCGACTACATCAATCTTGATACTGGAGAACGTGGTCGGGTAACCGCGATCGGTTTACGCAGCACGCGGTTGTTGACTCGCGCCGATGTGGAGATAACCGTACCCAACGGGGTGATTGCGAACGCGAAAATCGTTAATGAAAGCGGTGGGCCATCGAAGAAAATGCGGATCCGCGTCGTTACGGCCGCAGCGTATGGATCCGACGTGGATCAGATCTGCGAATTACTTCAGCAGATTGGCGCAAATCATTCGGACGTTTGCACAGATCCGGCACCGCGAGTTCGCATGCGCGCATTTGGTGCATCCAGTCTCGATTTCGACCTGATGGTGTGGATAGAGCAGCCGCAAGATCGAGGTCGCATCACCCACGAGTTGCTGATGCAGGTTTACAAAACCTATGCGGAATATGGCATCGAGATTCCCTACAGCAAACACGATGTCTACATCAAAAATATGCCGGAGGACATGCCGGGCCTTCCGGAGTAACGAAGTGAACGGCTCCTGCAGACCCCAGTTACTGAAGAGCTCTGTCGTAACGGATGTCTGACTCGCAGCTTGAGTTGTTGGTAGACGTTAAAAACGCCCTGTTGGAGGATACGGAAACTCCTTACTCAGAACGACTCGAGCGGGATCGTTCGATTGGCCGGGACCTGGCGGAGAATTCATCGGCAGCCGATCAGCTGCTTGGCTGGTGGCGCGCAGTGGCGGATCCGGTGAGCCCCAGCATCGGCGAACGGGTGGTCAGGCTGCGGCGGATGGTGAGTGCGTTGCTCTGCCTTATCGGGGCGTTGCTCGGCATGAGCTTGAGCACAATTGTATTCGGCTACGATGGCGCCTATCCGGTTAATCTCTTTGCCCTGCTCGGCGTTGTCGTGGGTATCCCGTTTGTGCTGCTGGTTATCACGCTGCTGCTGCTGCCTGGCTGGATTCCCGGTAGCGGTGCCATCGGCGACGCAGTCTCGGGTATCAGTCCGAGCCGTTGGGTGGGTGCCTGGCTCGACCGTTATTCACGGCTGAATCTGTTTTCGACGTTTTCGGATCAGCGCAGACGCAGCAGCTTTGCGCGCTGGCAGCTCGTCGTGTTCTCACAGTGGCTGGCGGTCGGATTCTTTCTGGGCGTGTTGCTCGTTGCCTGGATGCTGGTTGTTGTCACGGATCTCGCTTTCGGCTGGAGCACGACGCTGCAGGCGGATTCTTCGATTGTGTACAGTGCGCTTAGTACCCTCGCATCTCCCTGGTCGGCCTGGCTGCCCGTCGCCGTGCCCGATCTCGAACTGGTGGAGGCGTCCCGATTTTATCGCCTCGAAGCCGACGGCGTGTCGAGCGCGCGTGCGGTGCAGTTAGGAGAGTGGTGGCCGTTCGTGTTGATGGTCATCGTGGTGTACGGACTGATGCCTCGCGTAACACTGTTGTTCGCTGGTTTGTGGCGCTTGCGCCTGGCAACCCGTTCGTTGCTGGTGGCTGATCCGGATACCGCTGCGCTGCTTGACCGCCTTGCTCTGCCAATGATCGATTACGCCGGTGAGGCGTCTGAGGATGAAGCTGTAGATTCAAGCACAGTTGCATCTCCTCCCTCCGTGGAAGCTGGTGTAACTTCTCAGGCGATTGTCTGGAATGGCGCCGCCGACACTGCGGCCGCGACTGACTGGCTCCGCACACATCTCGGGGCACAACCGGCGCCACCGATTCAGCTGAGCGTGTTGCAGAATCTCGCGGAACGCACTGCAGAACTGCAAGCCATAGATAAAGACGTTCGCCGAATTGTCATCATCACAAAAGGTTGGGAGCCACCGCTGCTGGAATTTTCTGACTGCGTTGAACTGATTCGACAAAACGTTGCTGCCGACGCCTCCCTGATGGTGGTTCCGCTCGATGTTTCAGGTGTAGAGGTTATAGCTGCACATCGCGACATCTGGGCACAAGCGCTGACGAACGTCGATGACGCGCGACTCTATGTGGTGGCTGCACAAGTAGTGGATGCACAACCGTGATACCCAGCTTTGCAGTCGTTGGCCATCCTAACAAGGGTAAGAGTTCAATCGTCGCTACTTTGGCGGAAGACGATCGAATCCACATCGGGCCAACGCCGGGAACGACGCGTCGCGCGCACCGCTACACGCTGAGCGTTGCGGGGGAGCCGCAATACGTGCTCGTGGATACGCCGGGGTTTCAACGGGCGCGCGAGGTTCTCGACTGGTTGCAGTCACGGGCAAAGAGCGCAAGCGAACGACCGGGACTTGTCGCGGAGTTCGTTCGAACCCATGAAGGCGATCTCCGGTTTCGTGATGAGTGTGAATTGCTCCAGCCCATTGTTGCGGGCGCCGGCATTCTGTATGTGGTGGACGGTGCGAAACCTTACGGGCCTGAGTATGAAATTGAGATGCAGATTCTGCAGTGGACGGGACAGCCCCGAATGGCGCTCATCAATCTCATCGGCAGCGGCGATCACGTAGATGAATGGCGCCATGCGCTGGCTCAGTACTTTTCGATCGTGCGTGTTTTCGATGCCGTCAACGCCGATTTCGACAACCGACTGTCGCTGCTGCGCGGGTTTGGCGAACTCGATGAGAATTGGCGTGGTGCGATTGACAAAGCGGTCGCAGCACTCGAAATGGAAAGACGCGGACGCCGAGAGCGCAGTGCTCGCGACATTGCCGCCTGTCTTATCGATAGCCTCGAAGTGGTGCAGAGGATTGCGCTCGATGACGAACAGGATGTCGATGAGGTGCAAGCGCGCCTGACTGCGCAACTGCAGAACCGCATTCGTCGACGTGAACGCCGTTCGCGTGATGCGGTTCAAAGTTTGTATCGACATCAATCGCTGGCGCGCGAAGAGGCCGCCACCGAATTGCTCCACAGTGATCTATTCACCAGCGAAGGTTGGCAACTGTTCGGGCTTTCACGAACCCAGCTTGCGTTTTCCGGTGCGGTGACCGGCGCAGTTGCCGGTGGCGGCATCGACGTGCTGCTCGGCGGTGCATCTCTTCTGCTGGGAGCCGGTATCGGGGCGTTGCTCGGTAGCGCCGGTGCCTGGCTTGGCGGCGAGGAAATCGCGAAAGTGAAGGTGCTTGGTGAACCACTTGGCGGTCGTATTCTGCAGGTCGGTCCGGTTCGCTCGGCCAACTTCCCCTGGGTGATTCTCGGCCGCGCGTGGGTTCACCACCACCTTGTCGCGGAACGTAATCACGCCCGACGGGAATCCATCGCCAGCTCCATTACCGCCGAGCGTCATCTCATGGATACGCTGCCGGACGAGTTGCGCAGTGCTCTGGGCAAACTGATAAAGAAGGTTACAGTTGGCGGAGTCGATGCGGCTGACCGATTGAGTCTTGCAGAGCGGATCGGCGAAATGCTGGAATACAGCCCGGGTAACGTAGAGGCAGG
>CBDUDJ010000082.1:0-7556 GCA_965365885.1 uncultured Gammaproteobacteria bacterium | reverse complement strand
GTGGCTGGGTCAGCGGCGTGACGGGATTCGTGTTGGTTAGAGTCGGTTGGCGGTTGCACGTCCTGCGCAGGTGGCGCGAACGACAGGCCAGGCGGGCGCTGGTCCGTGCGAACAAACTCGAGCAGTGAAGCGCTAGCCCGTGTGCAGGCCGTCGATCGGATTGAGTTGAGCTGCGCGATGAGCCGGCAGCCAGGCGGAAAACAAACACAGTCCCCAGGATAACAAGCCGATCAGCCAGAGATCGGATACCTGAATTAGTGATGGCACCTCGAGGAAATACGTTCCTTCGAGCAGACTGAAACCAAACAGCACTTTCATTACCGCAACAATTTCTGTGATCCAGACAGCGGCGATCACCCCGCAAACCAATCCAACCACGATTCCGACACCCGACACCACGACGCCCTGCAGAAGAAAAGTCTGCAGAATTGTCTGCGCCGGGGCACCCATAGTCCTTAGAATCGCAATATCGGATCGCTTGTCCGCGACTATCATCATCTGACCCGAAACTATGTTGAACGCCGCAACGGCAACGACCATCAACAGTATGAGGAACATCAGAGCCTTTTCCAGACGAACAGCTTCGAAGAGTTCACCGTAGCTTTCCGACCAGTTTCTGATTTCCCACGAGGGATGCGCTTGGGCAAGCGTGCGGGCGATGCCGTCGGCCAGCAGGGGATTATCCAGGGTCAGTCGCACGCCGAGTGTGCCCATGGCCGCAAGTTTCTGCTCAGCAATATCAGCAAGATCCACAATAGCCAGGGAGTAGTCGAGTTCGGCCCCCAGTTCGAAAGTGCCAACAAGTCGAAAGCGCTGAATTCGTGGTTTCAAACCCTGACCGTCCGGCTCCGAAACAATCAACGCCACGGAGTCACCTGGCAGGAGGGCCAAATGTCCAGCCAGCGGCGCACCCAAAATTATCTCCCGACTATCACCGGAAAGATCTTCGATCGCGCCATATCTCATGTGTGCAGCCACCTGTTTCAGCGCAGCCGGGGATTTCGGATCGATGCCGTAGACAGTGACGGGATTGACGGCACCGTTTTTTGTCACCATTCCGGCTCCCAGGAAAAAATCATAACCGCCAACGACGCCTTCGAAAGTTGTCAGCTCCACAAGTCCAGGATCCGTCATCCGCTTTCCTGGCAACACAATGTGCGGCACCGTTCCCAGAATTCTCTCTTTGAGCTCAGCATCGAAGCCATTCATCACGCTGAGGACAACCGTGAGGACGAGCACGCCCATCGCCAGTCCAACAACCGATACCCAGGTGATGAACGCAGCAAATCGTCGTTTACGCGTTCGCAGGTAGCGCCAGGCGATCGTTAGCGCCAACCAGTCGATGGTTGGGCCTGCGCCAGGCTGCCTGCTGTTCACTGAATCACACCATCCACAAGATGCAGAACACGATGCACGCCTTCAAGCATATCCGGATCGTGCGTGACGATGACGAAACCGATGCCGCACTCATCGGAAAGCTCGCACATCAATTCAGAAACCTGTTCAGCATTTTCCCGATCGAGATTTCCGGTAGGCTCGTCGGCCAGCACAATAACGGGATCCGCGACCAGCGCTCTGGCCACGGCAACCCGCTGCCGCTCACCCCCCGACAGTTGTGATGGCCGATGCGTCAGGCGTTCTGCAAGACCCACCCGTGAAAGAATCGACTGCGCACGCTCCATTGCCTCGGCGACCGGAGTTCCACCGAGCCGCAGGGGCATCGCAACATTTTCGTGAGCCGAGAATTCAGGCAGCAGATGGTGAAACTGGTAAACGAAACCCATGTAGCGGTTGCGCACTTTCGCCCGTTCTGCAGGCGAAGCAGCAGTCAACTCGATGCCGGACACCATCACGCTACCGGAATCGGGTTCATCAAGGCCCGCCAACAGATGCAATAAAGTGCTTTTTCCCGAGCCGGAGCGGCCAACAACCGCAACACGCTCACTTGCGGCAACGCTGAAGCCAACGCCGCGCAGAACACTGACACCAGCCTCGCCCTGCCGGTACGTTTTCAGCAGGTTTTCTGCCACCAGCACATCGGTAGCCGGCACGTCTTGCGTGATCTCATTCATGCGCCAGCACTTCCGAAGGCCGCAGGCGCGCTGCGCGCCAGGCTGGGTACAACGTGCTGGCGATGCACAACAGCAACGCAGTCAGTGCTATTCCGAACAGATCGTCAAACCTGACTTCAACGGGCAGATAGCTGACGAGATACTGATTCATAAGGTCCAGACCGAAGGAACTGCTGGCCCAGGCATACAGACCCGGCAGCATTATCGAGAGAAGAAATCCGCCCGCGAGTCCAGCGACGATTCCGGTTGCGCCGAGAGCTGCCCCGAGCAGGACAAACGCAGCTACGATAGTCGTAGTATCACTGCCAAGCGTACGCAGGATTGCTACATCGGAACTGCGCTGATCGACCACCATCACCAGGGTGGAAACAAGATTAAAGGCGGCCACACCAACCAGAAATGACAGGAGCACGAACATCGTCGTCTTCTGAATGCCGATCGCCCGGTAGAGATTACCGTGGGTACGCATCCAACTGCGTGCGAACATCCGCTCCCGGCCAGTCTGCTCGAGCGCAAGCTGTGCAATCTGATTTGCCTGGAATAGATCCGCCAGGCGCACCTGATAACCGTGTACTCGCCTACCAAGCCGAAACAGGCGTTGCGCGTCACTCTGATGAATATAGGCAGCCCGGCCGTCCACTTCGGATTGCGATCGGACGATCCCCTTGAGCGTGAATCGTTTCTGTCGCGGGAAAAGACCTGCAGGCGTCACTGTCGCATTCGGTAGAACCAGCGTGACACGATCGCCAGGAGTCACGCGAAGCTCACTGGCGAGGCCGGCGCCCAGAAGCACTCCGAACTCACCTGCAACCAGAGCAACTTGCGAGTCAACGTAGCGGTGCATATCCGACACGTCCGCGTAGAGGTCTGGTTCAATTCCGGTGATCAACACACCGCGGACTTTGTCTGCTACTGCAGCGAGCCCCGCGCCTTGAATGAAGGGCACTACTCCTGTGACGCCAGGGAGTTGTTGCAACGCTTCGAGCTCATTCCGGGTGACGACAACGGGTTCCCGGCCATAGAGTGTCAGATGCGGCAACATGCCGAGCACGCGCTCTTTCAATTCCCGCTCAAAACCGTTAACAACTGAGACAACGATCACCAGAACGGCAACACTGAGTGCAAGACCTGCCACGGCGACGATACTGATGAAAGAAATGGTGCTGCCACGGGAAAACGCATAGCGACTGCCAACACTCAACGCAACTGCTTTTATCACGACAGGTATTCGAGTCAGCTACGCGGCGTTTGGTTACCCGTGATTTGCGGCCGAACCGCATTCACGGCCAATTCGCTCGTCTGCGAGGGCTCACAACGCTCGGGATCACCGCCACAAACTTCGCACTCCATCTGCATACCCAGCGCCTTCATACCACCGCAACTGCCAGTGATGGGCTTACGGCCAAAAATTACCCCAACTGCCATCACGCTGATGATCGTCAAGGTAACCAGAAATGCGAGCAGGACCGTCATTTTGATCCCTTGTTCATTTGATCGTTGAAATCATCGTTGAGATCATCGGTTGTGTAGACATAGCGTTCCATCTGCGAAGTATAACGCTCCTGGAACCCCGATGCGGTCCGAATAATGAACAGCGCCGCCAATTTCTGCCGATGGGCAAAATCAATTCCCGCTTCGACCCCCAGAACTGAAAGCGTTGTCGCGTAGCCATCCGCCCACATGGCCGATGGGTGGATGACGGACACAGACGCCAGATCATGGGTTACCGGATAGCCGGTGCGCGGATCTATCGTGTGCGAATAACGCTTGCCATTCACAGCTATAAAATTGCGGTAGTCGCCCGAGGTCGCTACTGCTCCTTCTGATAATTCCAGTACCCGCTGTACGCCGCCAAAGTTACCCGCCGCCGGGACTTCAACACCAACACGCCAGGCATTGCCCCGAGGGTTAACGCCGGTGACACGAACTTCACCACCAATATCCACCAGGTAGTCAAGACAACCGAGCTTTTCGATACGCTGCGCGATCCGGTCAACGCCATGACCTTTTGCAATGGCCGAAAGATCAACGTAGACAGAAACGTCTTTCTGCAATTCTGCCGAAGCTTCTGTCGCAACTGATCGGCGCAAGCGCAGATGGCGATAGCCAACATTCGCCAATGCATCGGCAATTTCCTGCGCATCAGGCAGGTCGTCGCGTTCACCTGCAGGTCCGAAACCCCACAGGTTGACGAGTGGGCCGACAGTGACATCGAAGGCACCATTGGACGCGGCGCTTAGATTTTGCGCAGTTTCGACAACCTCAGCCAGCGTGTCGGATATTGCGTACCAGTTGCCAACGGCCTCGCGGTTGAAGCGTGACAGCATTGACTCGCTGTCATAGGTGGACATCTCAGCATTTACTGCCAGGAGCACGGCTGCCAACTCCCGCTCAAGATGCTGCGATGGCAACCTGCATTTCGCGGTCACACTGTATTGTGTCCCCATGGTCGCGCCACTTAAGCGAACATACTCATCCGCACTCGTGCAGCCACCAAGCAGCAGACTGATGAACGCAAATATCATGGGGTTGCGGGCGTGCACCTGACGCCTCCTTGACTGGCTGGTTAAAAACAAACCTCGCTGGCATCACCCTATCCAGGAGGCCACCATTTACCACACAATACTTCACCCACAAAAAAGAACGAAACCCGATGACATCTCTGCTGCTGCTGAGACACGGCCAGATCAAAGCCAATCGCGAGGGACGCTGGCACGGCTCTACCGACAGCCCCATGACCTGGCAGGGTCGCCGCCAGGCCAGTCGGACAGCCCGCCACCTGGCCACCAACCACAAGCGACTGAAGGCGATCTACACCAGCCCTCTGCAGCGCTGTGTCGACACAGCCGGTGTTGTAGCTGAGCGATGCGAGTTGGCTCCGGTGGTTATGGAAGGACTCAGCGAGTATGCCATCGGCGAGTGGGAAGACATGCCATTCCAGCATTTGAGCGAAGAGCTCGACTTCATCAATCGAGCGACCAGCGACCACTCCTTCGCCCCGCCGGGCGGAGAATCATTGCGCGGGGTTGCCGGGCGTATCGTCACGACAATGCACGATATCCGCGGCAGGCACGAGCAGCAGGACGAGGAGGAACAGATTCTGATCGTCAGTCATGGTGCTGTCATGGCGGTCGCCCTCGGTGCGCTGCTGCACACCGATCCCGGACGCTGGACCGATTATCACTTCGCTAACTGCAGCCTGACGGAACTCGTGCTTTCTGAGTCACCGTACGTTAACTTCTTCAATTCGACACAACATCTTTAAACCCGCCGCGGGCGCTAACAAAAGCCGCCGTAGTGCTGGCATCACCAAATTTAAGATGGAGGGAACATGCCCGAATACTGCAAGACCGACAAAACCGACCACATCATGACCGTCACCCTCGACCGTCCGGAGCGACTCAACGCGCTGCACCCACCCGCTAATGCGGAACTCGGCGAGGTGTTCGATGATTTCGCGGCCGACGACGATATGTGGGTTGCGATCATCACCGGCAGCGGACGTGGATTTTCCGCCGGCAACGATCTGCGCTATCAGGCCGAAGGCGGCGAGCGCGTTCCCATGCCAAACGGCTTTGCCGGCCTGACCTCACGTTTTAATCTCACTAAACCGGTAATCGCGGCCGTCAACGGCGTATCCATGGGTGGCGGGTTCGAAATCGCGCTCGCCTGTGATCTCATTATCGCTTCAGACAAAGCGCTGTTTGCTTTGCCGGAACCCAAAGTCGGGCTTGCAGCCCTCGCCGGTGGACTCAACCGGCTGCCTCGCCAAATCGGTTCCAAACGCGCGCTCGGCATGATCCTAACCGGCAGGCATGTCAGCGCTGAAGAAGGTAAAGAGCTTGGTTTCGTAAACGAGGTCGTTCCACACGATGAACTCACCGATGCAGCACGGCGATGGGCGAAGGAAATCTGCCAGTGCGCACCGCTGTCAATCAGAGCAAGCAAAGACGTCGTCTACAGAAGTCTCAGCACAGGATCGCTCGAAGACTCGATGACCGCGAAATACGACTCGGTGGCGGCAATGGTCCAAAGCGAAGATTTCATCGAAGGCCCGAAAGCCTTCGCTGAGAAACGACCACCGGACTGGAAGGGACGTTAGGGTTCGACGATTTCCTGCGCCTGACCGATGGCGTCTGCCACAATTGCGACAGCGAGGCAGACGTCGTTCAGCGCGTCATGCTCACCACGCAGTGCCATCTCGGCAATAATCTCTGCGCGCGGTATCACCACGTGCAGGAGATCGGGTGTGGTTAAGAACTGTTCTGGATAAGTTTTAGCGACTCGATTACTCATATACTACCTTTGTTAATCGCGCCTTTTATCGCCCGGGAATCCTGATCAACTAGCTGATCGGCTTCACAGCGGCCGATGCGGCCCTGCCTTGGAGCTATAAAACTAATCAGGTTTCATGCCAACTAAAAACCATCTGAGTAATATTCTATAAGCTATTGTTATACATAACTTTTAAATTCAGTCCTCAGATGAAATCAACACCCGCCAGGCAGTGGCCGAACCTGCCCAAATAGAGCCGAAAGTGACCCGACACGGGACAAGGGCAAAAAACTGTGAACACCTACCCAATAGATTTGCAAACTGCTACCCCCACCGGTATTGCGACCATCGGCTATCGCCAGGAGTATTCTCACCTGGCACTCCCTGCGAACAAAAAAGAGGTATCACGATGGCGCTGAAAGTTGGCTATAAAGCACTGCTCGCACAGGCAGAGGCGGAAATCGAAGCACTCAGTCCCGCTCAGGCAAGTGAACTGCTTGGCAACGACGACGTGTTGTTCGTAGACATACGCGATATCCGGGAACTGCAGCGCGAAGGCAAGATTCCCAATGCGTTTCACGCGACACGCGGGATGATCGAATTCTGGATCGATCCAGAAAGCCCTTACTTCAAAGAAACGTTCGCCGAGCCCAAGAGGTTCATTTTTTACTGCCAGAGCGGTTGGCGCTCCGCGCTGACGACTCAGACCGTGCAGCAGATGGGATTACCAAACGTCTGCCACATCGACGGCGGATTTCGCGCCTGGCAGGAAGCCGGCCATCCGGTTGAGGATCTGCCCGCCAGAAAATGAGCCGTGTGTGTCCTAGAGATAGCGGTGAAACAATTGATAGAAGACTTCTCGAGCTTCCTTGTCGATGATCTGTCCGTGCGCCAGGCAGATCTGCGTGAACGGCTTTGCCAGAGCCCATCGATAGAACCTGCGAATCTGCTCTTTCTCTCGCATGAGCAGCAACCTGTGCAGGCGGCTCTGGCTGGGTCGATCCGCAATTCCATTGAGCCTGAGCAGAAATTTCTGAAAACCCGTAGCACCGGTCAGATTGAAAAACAGATCAGAGACGACGAGTGTCTCTGATTTGTCGTGATACAGAATCAGTTCTTCGAATCCGCGGCGCAAGCGCAGCACAAACATTTCAGTGTTGCAACCAAGCTGGCTGACCACGGCGTTCGGC
The DNA here is from genome assembly GCA_965365885.1 of uncultured Gammaproteobacteria bacterium. GTDB lineage: Bacteria > Pseudomonadota > Gammaproteobacteria > Pseudomonadales > Azotimanducaceae > SZUA-309. The sequence goes on along the minus strand of CBDUDJ010000082.1, from coordinate 19 downwards.
ACGATGCACGGTACCTATC
>CBDUDJ010000081.1:0-7656 GCA_965365885.1 uncultured Gammaproteobacteria bacterium | reverse complement strand
TTACCTATTAGGTATATCTAAAAGAACGCCTCTTGGCAAGCGGCGACTCGTAAATCGTCCACTCACAAGAGTTGCACGAATCTATCACGTGATCTAGTACTCGCGACGCCCTTCGAGGGCTTTTCCCATAGTGACCTCATCGGCGTAGTCGAGCTCACTCCCCACCGGAATCCCCATAGCGATGCGGGTCACTTTAACGCCAAGGGGTTTAATGAGCTTGGACAAATAAATCGCCGTTGCTTCACCCTCGACCGTCGGGTTCGTTGCGAGAATGACCTCAGCGGGTCGCAGTTTGCGAACTCGGTACAACAACTGCTCCAGTCCGAGTTCTTCGGGGCCGACACGATCGATTGGCGACAGATGACCGTGCAAGACGAAATACCTGCCACGAAACCCACCAGCCTGTTCGATGGCGATGATGTCAGCAGGAGATTCGACGATACAAAGCTGTGCATCATCGCGCTCACTACTATCACAGTAACGACACAGCGGTTGCTCACAGAGCGTTCTACATGCCTGGCATTGCCCGACCGTCTCAATAGCTTCTGCCAACGTCGCAGCTAGTGCTCCACCGCCCACCCGGTTATGTTGCAGGATCTGTAGAGTCATGCGTTGGGCGCCTTTGGGACCAACGCCAGGCAACACCTGAAATGCCTCGATCAGACGATCGATGAGAGGACTGATTCCCATCAGAAAGGCATTTTCCCTAAAGGCAGTCCCATACCAGTAGCCATACCGGACATCTTCTCCTGCTGCAGCGATTCGACCCGTCGCGCCGCATCGTTACAAGCGGCGGCAACGAGATCTTCAATGACTTCCTTTTCCTCCGACAGCAGCCCATCATCGAGCACAACCGACTTGACCTCGTGGCGACCGTTCATAACGACTTTGACCAGCCCGGCACCACTTTCACCAGTAACCTCGAGCGCCGCAATCTCTTCCTGCATGCCCTGCATCCGCTCCTGCATCTCCTGGGCTTGCTTCATTAAATCGCCCAGTCCTTTCATCATTTGGCTCCATCAGAATTTTTCGGCACATCAACCGGTCGCACCCCATCAAGTCTTCCGCCAAACTCACCCAGCAAAGACTGCACAGTCGCGTCTTTTTCTAAAACGAGTTCGGCATCTCGCTGACGTTGTGCTGCAAGGCGTTCGCGAACCTGGGCTGGTGTTTCTTCCTCGACATCACCTGCCGATATAGATAGACCGACCTTCTCCCCGATGACGTCGCTCAGTGCGCGGCGAATGGCTTCAACGAGGTTGTCACTCAACAAAGTGTCGTGTGCCCGATCAAGCATGAGATTGAAGGTGTTGGCGTCTCTGGTAACGAGCACTGAGTGCTCGGCGATCATGCGCGCAACTCCCCCCAGATCGAGTTCTGCGACCAGTTCGAGCCACGTCGATCTTTCCCCGGCACGCTGCGGTTCAGGAGCGCTCTGATTTGCCGGCATATCACCATGATCGCGCTGAACTGGCGCACGCTTGTCACCCACCACGGGCTGTGGAGTGTCTGACGCTGGCACCAGAGCAGTCTGGCTGCCGTCTGCCGGAGCGAAACTGAGCATCCGCAGCAACGTCATTTCCACGCCGCTCCGAGGATCTGGTGCAATCTGCAGATCCCGATAGCCGAGCAAGCCGATCTGGTAATAAAGCTGAACCTCCTCTGCCGAAAACGGTACCGCTGATGCGTCTCCAAGCGCGTGCTTTATCGCCATTTCGTGCAGTGCTGCAAGCAACTCTGCCAGGAGCGTATCAAAATCCAGTGCGCGTTCTGCTATCTCGGCAACGACGGCCAGCAACGAGCGAGCATCGCCTTGTGCAAGTGCCTCTACCAGAGCGCTCACTTCATCGGTGCCGACCAGACCCAACATGGCAATGACATCCTGCTGCTTCAACTCACCCTGGCCAAAGGCGATCGCCTGGTCGGTAATCGACAACGCATCGCGCATACTGCCTCTCGCCGCGCGAGCGATGATATCCAGCGCCTCTTCTTCGAAGATCACTGATTCTTCCTGCAGAACACTTCGCAGGTAGGCGGATGTTTGTTCGGCGGGAATGTTCTTGAGTTGGAACTGCAGGCAACGTGATAAAACGGTAACCGGAACTTTCTTTGGATCGGTCGTAGCAAGCAGAAACTTCACGTGTTCCGGTGGCTCTTCCAACGTTTTTAGAAGCGCATTGAAACTGGATGCCGACAGCATATGCACTTCGTCGATCAGATAGACCTTGTAACGCCCCCTGGTAGGCAGGTATTGAGCGTTATCCAGCAACTCACGAGTGTCATCGACTCGAGTACGAGATGCTGCATCCACCTCAATCAGATCAATGAAGCGGTTTTCGCTGACTTCCACGCATATCGAACATTCACCGCACGGTGTTGAGGACACACCGGTTTCACAGTTGAGGCATTTCGCGAGCACCCGGGCGATGGTTGTTTTGCCAACGCCTCGGGTGCCGGTAAAAAGGTACGCATGATGTAGTCGATCATGATCCAACGCATGCTTGAGAGCGCGTACAACATGGTCCTGACCGACCAATGCGTCGAAGGTGGCGGGACGAAGTTTGCGTGCTAGGACCTGGTAACTCATGATGATCGGCTATTGTAGTGGCTTAACTCATCGAGAGATAGCAATGGCCTTCGACGACCCACAACTGGTCATCGGTCACCGAGGCGCTGCTGGACTCAGCCCTGAAAACACCCTGCCTGGCTTCATCAGAGCACAGGAATGCGGCGTCCAGGCAGTCGAGTTGGATGTCCATATGTGCGGGGATCGACTTTGTGTGATTCACGATGAGATGTTGGAAAGGACGACCAGTGGCGCAGGTCCAATCGCCAAATGGAACCCAACTGAGCTTCGACAACTCGATGCCGGCGGCGGCGCCTCTATCCCATTCCTCGAAGAGGTTTTTGATTGTCTGCGTACTGACGTTGGCCTAAATATCGAACTGAAGGGAGAAGGCACGGCGAAACCGCTCGCGAAACTACTGCGGCAATACCCTGACCGTGATGTACTTGTATCTTCTTTTGACCATCAGGCATTGTTCGACTTTCGTCGCACCTCAGCCGGAGTTCCCGTAGCACCGCTATTTCAACGCTGGTCGAAGGATCCATGCGGAGTTGCGAAAAATCTCAATGCCAAATTCATCAATCTGTCTAAGCGCGCAGCAAATGAGAATCGAATGCGCGAGATCGAGAAGAAAGGTTTGCGTTGTCTTGTTTACACTGTCAACGAATTGGCGCAAGCCCTAGAGCTAATTGAATATGGCGTCAGTGGAATATTCACGGACTATCCGGATCGGATTACGCTTGCCGCTCTAACTGGTTCAGGTCGCGCTGGAGTTGATACTTCTCATCGGTAATTATCTTCTCGAGGATTTCGATTCGCTCCCGCAGCTCCATGAGTTCCTGCTGCGTGTCCTCGTCAACGATTGACTCGTTTTTTCTACGCCGTTGCCTCATATAGTTGTTGAGCACGCCGCTGCCGCAACCGATGAGGACCACAAGGATGATAAAGGTATAAACGTCCATTGATGCTCCAGCTAATTCGTTAGATTGAATGGCCGGGATATCGTTCTACCGAACCCGCTCCTGATACTTTCTGCGAAACGTGCAACACGAGTCTATGTTTGACCATGCGGCGATCCCTGCTCAGCGGATTCTGCCGGGGAATTCAAATGAGGTGCATCGTCTATCTTGTTAAGTTCTTTCTGTAGTTCGTATTGCCCGGAGGTCACATGCGATTCCATCCTGCGCAGCCGCAACTCGGCTTCAGACAGATCCGCCTGGACATTCCGCAAACTCCTTCGCGGAGATAGCTTCGTTCCAAACTCAGGCGCTGGTGATGAATGATCGGCGCGGCCGTTACGGTTGCGCGAACTTTTTTTCTCAGATCCCTTCGGGGGTTTAGCCATGACAAAATACGCAATCCAATAGGCGGGAAAAACAATTTGTGAGGCAAATATCAGACCGGTAACTGCGATACACCGAACGACCCAGTGCTCCATACCATAGTAGTTCGCAATTCCGGCACACACGCCACAGATCTTGGCGTTGGCCGGGTCCCGGTACAAGCGTCTGGAACGATAACGCCAACGGCTGCGATGCCGCGTTCGACGCCTTGTTCGCATGCGTTGTGCTGCATGCTGTTCCTGATCGTAAGAGTTCTCGTCCGAGTCATCACCGTAGAGTTCATCGTCCGTAGCATCTGGCTCGCGCCATACTTTGCTGCCGAATTCGCGCTCGATTTTTGAAGTCGTCTCATCGATGAAAGAAGTTGCCCGCTCGGAGAACTCGCTCGTAGCGGAACCCACCAGCTCTTGTACTGCCTTCTCCAGGCGCTCCACCGCCTGTTGAAACTCACCACGTTCCTGGCCTCTGCCTCGGTCTTGAGAATCAGTCATTGCACACTCACTCCGATTGCATTCGTTTGCGCCACCCCGGGGTTTCACTGTCCAGTATGGCTTCGAGTGTGTCTATACGATCTACCATCCGTTCTGCGTGAACAGAAAGGGTATCAAGTTCCAGTCGTTCTTCGTCTGACAACGCGCCTTGTGCACGCTGTTTGCTGCGGTAATGCATGAAAATCCAAACCGGCGCAACAATCGCGAGGAAGACAATAATCGGGACGAAGGCGAATATCATGCCGTCCATCGTTGCTCCTAAGCGTTAGCTGATTGATCTTGATCCGTCTCACTGGGTGCTGCAGGCTCGGCTGGGCTGTTTCCACCCATCCGCGCCTTCAGCTTCTGTAACTCCTCAACGATGACATCATCGACTTCTAAATCCGCGATTTCATCTGAAAGCGTCCGTTGGCCCAGATCATACGCTTCGACCTGACCCTCGAGGTCGTCAATCTTCCGCTCATAAGTCTCGAAGCGTTGCATCGCATCATCTAGGTTGTGGTCATTTAACTGACGTTTTACACCGAGTCGAGTCTGCACTGTTTTGCCGCGCATGATGATGGCGTTCTGGCGGGTTTTGGCGTCTTTGATTTTGGCCTGCAGCGCACCAACATCTTCGTTGAGTTTCGAAAGTGATCCATCTATCGTACCTAATTCGCTGCTGATGGAATCCGATGCTTCCTGGGCTTTGTTCCGCTCACCCAGGGCACCTTTAGCAAGATCGTCTCGACCCCGGCTGATTGCCACTTCGGCTTTGCGTTCCCATTCAGCGGCCTCCGCGGCGAGAAATTCCTGGCGCCGTGCCAGTTCTTTCTTGTCGGCGATGGCCCGGGCGGAAGTGCTGCGGACTTCCACCAGCGCTTCTTCCATCTCCTGGATTATGAGTCTGACCATCTTCTCCGGATCTTCCGCCTTATCGAGTATGGCGTTGAGGTTCGAATTGATGATGTCGCTCATTCGCGTAAAGATACTCATCTGTTGATGTGCCTCCATAGTTGAGCAATTTGGAAGAACTCTTCTTCCGTTCATAACACTAAACTTTAATTCAGGAACCGTGCCAATCTCTAATCCTTATCTAACTTGTTGTTTTTTAAGATTATTACTCCCCAGGCGTTCACTGTAAAAATCGGCTTCATCAGATTGCGTAGCAAATATCACCAACTGTTGGCAGTATTCACACCAAATCAGCGGTGACCCACGATGGCTAGAGAACCCGACCGACTCCTGGGCGAGTCGCCTTCATTTTTGCGCATTCTGGAGGAAGTCTCACAAGTAGCACCCCTGGACAAGCCCGTACTTCTGGTTGGCGAACGCGGCACCGGGAAGGAACTCATCGCCGCGAGACTACATTTTCTGTCCAACCGCTGGGAAGGCCAGTATCTCAAGATGAATTGCGCCGCGATCAGCGATTCTCTGCTCGAGACAGAACTCTTCGGCCACGAAGCCGGTGCTTTTACCGGCGCCAGTAAGACCCATCACGGTCGCTTCGAGCGAGCCCATGCCGGAACCCTGTTTCTCGACGAACTCGCAACGACATCACCACTCGTTCAGGAGAAGCTGCTGCGGGTGATCGAATATGGTGAATTCGAACGCGTTGGCGGCAACAAAACACTCTATTGCGACGTCCGTCTGATCGCGGCGACGAACCAGGATCTCCCGGGTCTTGCGAAGCAGGGAAAATTCCGCAACGACCTTCTCGATCGCCTGGCTTTCGATGTGCTGACGCTGCCACCGCTGAGAGAACGCGAGGACGACATACTCCTGCTGGCTGAACATTTCGCCATCAGCATGGCAAACGAACTCGGCCGGGAATACTTCCCGGGTTTTTCTGAAGAAGTGAAAAATCTGCTTTGCGACTATGCGTGGCCTGGAAATATCCGGGAGCTGAAAAATGCCATCGAACGATGTGTGTATCGCCATGACGGCGAAGATCCTGTGGCCGATATTGTCTTCGATCCGTTCGACTCCCCATTTCGGCCAGTGAACGAAAACGGCACTGATCAGCCAACCACAAAAGTGAGCGAGTCCGCTGAGCTTCCGATCGATTTAAAACAGGCCGTGCAATCTTTCGAAATCGACATGATCGAACGGGCGATGACCCAGGCAAAACACAATCAGCGCAAAGCGGCGGATTTATTGCAGCTGACCTATCATCAGCTACGCGGTTATCTGAAGAAGTACGATCTCATAAAGAGCGAGTGACGGGACTCAAGTCCGCGGCAGATATTCCTCAACGACAGGTGCTGGCTCGTCGGGCAAGTCATCGTTAGTCAGCGCAGCCAACGCACGAGCTTTGTCATCAGCATCGAATTGCCTCGTCGTGGTACAGAACTCCACAAGAATCCCATTGGGATCCATAGCGTAAATCGACGTACACCAGTGGTGATCAATTTGTGTGACACGGTGACCTGCCGCCAACAACCTCTCCCTTGCGCCGGTCAGTTCCGTGAGATCCGCAGCACCGAACGCGATGTGATTAGTCCATGGCGGAAGCCCAAGTCCGGTCGATATTGCCGTCGGATAATCCGCCGGTAGAGAATCATCGTGGATTTCCCAGAAAGCCATCATCTCCCCGTTGCCGGTGTCATAGAAGAAATGCTTGGCCCAGGCATCGGCTCCCGTATTCGCCTTCTCCGCACGGACCAGATCAAAACCCATTGCCTCACTATAGAACTGGTGAGTTGCCTGCATATCCCGCGTTGCGATCGCGAGGTGGTGATAGGACATCGTGCTTCCCCGAATATTTTCAACGACCTGCAGATCTTATCACCGCCTTTTCCTGACGTACTCACGCTGGCCGGTTTACGGTCATATTCATACTCGCAAGGAAAAATATTGCTGGTACACTTCGCGCCAGATGGAGAGGTGGCCGAGTGGCTGAAGGCGCTCCCCTGCTAAGGGAGTATGGGGTGAAACCCATCGAGGGTTCGAATCCCTCCCTCTCCGCCAGATTTCAAGGGCCCGCGCGGAGAGATGGCCGAGCGGTTTAAGGCGCGCGCTTGGAAAGCGCGTGTACCTGCAAGGGTACCGTGGGTTCGAATCCCACTCTCTCCGCCACCCAGTCTGCTGTTGCAGAGACTTCGAGCCCGCATCCAGGAACAGCCCGAGAAATTCCCGCGATTCCGCGGGGTTTTGGCCGTCGAGCCCTGGTGTATCCGAACCGGAGACTGTGGGTTGCGGACCTAGAAGTGGCCGCAGCCCGTGTTTTTCTCTGCTGCCAAGTTGGGCGGTTCGGTTTCCCGATTCGCTTCAGCGA
>CBDUDJ010000080.1:0-7666 GCA_965365885.1 uncultured Gammaproteobacteria bacterium | reverse complement strand
CGGCGTGGCGGTGAGGGTCAGTACATCCACTTCTGCCCGCAGGGCTCGCAGCTGTTCCTTCTGACGAACGCCGAATCTATGCTCTTCATCCACCACGACAAGCCCGAGGTCGCCGAATTTGATCGCGGGGTTCAGCAGCTTTTGGGTGCCGATCAGAATATCGACGCTGCCGCTTTTCAGCCGTTCAGCGACGTTACGGACCTCAAGGTCGGACTTCATACGTGAGATTACTTCAATCTGTACCGGCCAGTCGGCCAGACGGTCGCTAAACGTTTCGAAATGTTGTTGTGCCAGGAGCGTGGTGGGGACGAGGACGGCGACCTGTTTGCCGCTCTGCGCCGCCAGAAATGCAGCCCGCATTGCAACTTCCGTCTTGCCGAAGCCGACGTCGCCACAGATCAGCCTGTCGGTTGCGTGGGGTGAACACAGATCTGCAATGACCTCGTCGATGGCGCGTTGTTGATCTAAGGTAACTTCAAATGGGAACTGATCGGCAAATCTCTGGTAGTCCTCGTCCGGGTCATTGAATTGAAATTGCGGATTGGTTTCACGACGTGCATACATGTTGAGGAGTTCTGCTGCAACGTCGTGGACTTTCTCAGCTGCGCGCTTCTTCGCTTTCTCCCACTGATCTGAGCCGAGTCTGTGCAGCGGTGCGGTTGCAGCGTCCGCACCCGAGTAACGGCTGATCAGATGCAGGGAGGTGACGGGAACATAGAGTTTCGAAGCATCGGCGTATTCCAACGCAAGAAATTCGTTGGAGTGACCGCCGATATCGAGGCTCTGTAGCCCCAGATATCTGCCAATGCCATGTTCGATGTGCACCACCGGCTCGCCGATGTGCAGTTCTGTCAGGTTCTTGATGATCTGCTCGGGATCGAGCGCGCGTGTTGCTTTGGCGCGCCGTTCGACAACCTGGTGACCGAAAACCTGGCTTTCCGTGACCAGGATCATGTCGTCGAGCCAGAATCCACGCTCGAGCGGAGCGATAGCGATAGCAAAGCGGGCATCGCTACGACGGAATTCCTCGAAAGTTGCTACCTCTACTGGTCGTATTCCTGCGCGGGAAAGAAATTCGTGAAACACCTCACGTCGGCCGGCCGTGTCGGCAACAAACAAAGTGGGTTGTTCCTTGTCCTGCAGAAACTGCTGCAATGCCGTTGCCGGATCTTTCAGCCTGGGATTGGCCTCGACGTCCGGCGGTATGTGACTCACAAAGCTGCGCTGATGCTTGCCCGGCCGATTGAGATGAATTTGCGCGTGGCGCTTGAATTCGCCGAGCATTTCCTCGGACCGCAGGTAGAGTTCCTGCGGCGCCAATATCGGCCGTTCGACGTCGTGGGCCAGGTTGTCATACCGACCGTTGATCTCTTCGAGGAAGCGTTTACCGGATGCGCTGGCGTCCGCCTCATGAATGAACAGACTAGCGGGCGGCAGGTAATCGAACAGCGAGCCGAGCTCTGCGAAGAAAAATGGCAGGTAATATTCCACACCGCTCGGCGAGATACCCTGGCTGATGTCCTGGTACACGCTGCAGCGACGGACGTCGACATCGAATGTGTTGTGCCAGTTGTCACGAAATCGGGCGATCGCGGGCGCATCCAGTGGAAATTCTTTTGCTGGCAGCAATTCAAAGCGATCGATTCTGCTGAGGGTTCTCTGGGTCTCCGCATCGAAAGTCCGCAGGCTCTCTATCTCATCGTCGAGCAAATCCACTCGCAGTGGAGCCGAAGATCCCATGGGAAAAATGTCCATCAGCGAACCGCGAACTGCAAATTCTCCGCGGCTCGTGACCGTATCGCGGGTGATGTAGCCAGCACCATCGAGCCGAACGCGTTCCTGCTCGATGTCGAAGTGTTGGCCTACGGCCAGTTGCATGCTGTTGGCGTCGATATAGGTCCGCGGAGCGATTTTCTGCATGAGCGTTTGTACGGTTGCAACGAGCAGCGTTGGCGCTTGCGTAAGACCCGGCAGGCGTTGCAAGGTTGCCAGACGTTCGGAAATTATGTCCTGGTGGGGCGAGAAGGCATCGTAAGCAAGGGTTTCCCAGTCCGGAAAGTGCAGCAATTCAAGATCTGCCGCGTAGAACGCCAATTCGTCATACCAGCGCCGCGCGCTTGCCGTGTCCGCTGCGACGACGATCGTCAGGCCTTGCCGAGTGCGCGCACAATGGGCGACCGTCAGTGCGCTGACCCCGGCATGAAGGTCGCACCAGCTGCTCTGCTGGCCGGGACCTGGAGCACTCGGTGGTTGAATGGGTGATATGCGATCGGTCATTAACTTTTGTTCATTAACTGCGACTTTTATAAGGATAAATGGCTGATGCCCACAGCGGGAGAGTATTCTACTCACCTTCGCAGCGAAGGTTCAGTAGTCCAGTGCGTCGATTCGTTTTTATCTTTCTTTGGGCGTGTTCGCTCGTGGCGGCGTTCGTTGCAGGTTTGCGGTATGTGGAGCAGGACACAAGGCCGGCTGAGCTAAGCCCAGCGGCAGTAGCGCAGGCACGGCTCATCACGCCGCACGCGCCAGCGGAGCGACGGCCCGAGGTCACTGGCGCTGACCGGCTGAGCGAACTGCTCGAACGCGCTGCAACGCCCGAACTCATCGAATATCTCGACAGCGCCGACGCAGCCACCCGGCAACGTTTCACAAGCGCGATGGAGCAGTTGCTCTCCGCCGGCCGGCAGCGCGAGGCAATTGAGCTTCTGAGTGCCTACGTTCACAGTGAGCCGGGCGATGTGCAGGCGCAGTTTTTGTTATCTGACGGCTGGCAGATGTACGCGGAATGGCGGCGTGCGCTGGAACCCTTGTTCAGCGTATTGCGTGTGCCACCGACACCGGCGGATGCAGTAGAAGCCCGGCGTCGTAGTCAATTACTGATCAACGCCAGGGAGCAGCAGCTAATCAATACCGGGGATTTCGCCGGCCTCGTGAGCTTTTTCCAATGGCTCACGCGAGCCGAACCGGACTACGATGGCCATCGCCTGTCGCTGGTGCGCTGGCTGCTGCGCAGCGACGATGTTGCGGCTGCCGAGCGTCTGTTCAAAGAGACCGGAAATGTGGGTATCACCGAAGAGGCCAGGCGTTCGGTTGCCGAAGAAATTGCCGTCCGGCGCAGCAGCATTCCGGTTGCCCGGGAAGGCTCTGCGCTTTACACCTCGGTAAGTCTGGCAGGCGGTAGGGGCCAGCCCCGCAGTTCGTTGCGCCTGTTGATCGATACAGGTGCTTCGATGACCAGCCTGTCGGTGCAGGCGCTGGAGAAGCTGAATGCCCAGCGCCTGGGACATCGTCTGGAGGTGCGCACAGCGAATTCGTCCCTCGAGGCCGATGTGTATCGGGTATTCGACCTGCAGGTTGGCGATGTGAGCATCGGCGACATCGATGTGCTGGCGCTGCCGGATTTGCCGCCTGGGTTGAACGGATTATTGGGCATGGACGTGCTCGATAGATTCCCCAAACTGGTTGGCAGAACCGAAAAACCGCGTTAAAGTTCAAGGGTTTAGCCCCGCAGTCCGCACACAAGCGTAAATAGCAGCAAACGTAAATGGCCTGAAACACGCCAGGTCCTGAGATCCAGTCGAAGAATTCGCAGATAACTAGCCAGACAATCAGCCAAATAAAGGAGAATATCGGCCGTCGGGAGCAGTGACCCGGATTGCCTTCCCAGGTATGAAACCCACGAACATTCTGAATCCTGATTACTTCCACAAGGTGGTGGATTGTCAGTGGGCCTGCCCGGCTCACACCCCGGTGCCGGAGTACATCCGTCTGATCGCGCAAACCCGCTACACGGAAGCCTACATGTTGAATTGGGAATCCAACGTGTTCCCCGCCATTCTTGGCAGAACGTGCGACCGGCCTTGCGAGCCTGCCTGTCGCCGGGTGCGGACAGAAGAAAAGCCGGTTGCCATCTGCCGGCTGAAACGGCTTGCAGCCGACCACAAAGGTGACATCTCCGCTTACATGCCACCCGTCCCGCAGCAGAAAAATGGCAAGCGGGTCGCTCTGCTTGGTTCGGGTCCGGCTTCCCTGGCGGTTGCCCGCGATCTTCTGCCACACGGTTACGAAGTGCATATGTTCGAAAAAGATCGGGCGGGTGGCGGCATGATGCGCTCGCAGATTCCTGCGTTCCGCTTGCCGATTGGTGTGCTCGAAGAAGAGGTGGATCTGATACTCGACATGGGTGTGGAGACCCATTTCAATCACGAGATTACCAGCATGAAAGAAATGCTGGCGCGAGACTTCGATGCTTTCTTCATCGGTACCGGCGCGCCGCGCGGTAGAAACCTTGAACTGCCGGGTCGCGACGAGTCAGCGGCGCATATTTCCATCGGCATCGACTGGCTGTCCAGTGTGGCGTTTGAACATACACACAAGATCGAAGGCAAAGTCATCGTGATGGGTGGTGGTAACACCGCCATGGATTGCTGTCGGACGGCAAAGCGGTTGGGTGCTGAGTCGGTGAGTGTGGTCGTCCGGTCGGCGTTCGAGGTCATGAAAGCCTCCGACTGGGAGAAAGAAGATGCCATGAGCGAAGGCATCCCCATCATCAACAACCGTCCGCCGAAAGAGTTTGTGCACGAAAACGGCCGGCTCAAGGGCGTGATTTTCGAGTGTGTCAAACCCGTGCAGGGCGATGACGGGCGATTGAGATACGAACCAAGTGGTGAAGCGGACGTGTTTATGGAAGCCGATCACATACTCATGGCCATCGGTCAGGAGAACCACTGCCCCTGGATCGAGCGTGACATCGGCATCCAGTTCGATAAGTGGGATTGTCCGCTACTTGATGAAGACACACTGCAATCGACGCATCCGAAGGTGTTCTTTGGTGGCGACTCGGCCCTGGGGCCTGAAAACATCATCTGGGCTTCGGCGCATGCGCATAAAGCCGCGATCTCCATACATCTGTTCTGTCAGGATATGGATCTGAAAGCCGATCGACCGCCGGAGGGTGTCAATCTCGTCAGCCAGAAGATGGGCGTGCATGAGTGGAGCTACGATGCTGAGCACGATCCGGCGGAGCGATTCCTCGTCCCCCATGCGGATAAGAAAAAGACACTGTCGAACATCAAGGTCGAAGTCGAGCTTGGTTTCGATGAAGTGCTTGGGCTGCAGGAGGCACAGCGTTGTCTGAATTGCGATGTGCAGACCGTGTTCACGGATAGCCTGTGTATCGAGTGCGATGCCTGCGTCGATATCTGCCCGATGGATAGCATCACGTTCACAGAAAATGCCGAAGAAACAGATTTACGCACGCTCCTGACCGCACCTGCCGGAAATACGGAACAGGACTTGTATGTGTCAGATAGACTCGATACCGGGCGAGTAATGGTTAAAGATGAAGATGTTTGCGTGCACTGTGGACTTTGTGCCGAACGGTGTCCGACAAATGCCTGGGACATGCAGAAATCGGTGATTCACATCCCACAATTGGGATCTTATTCGGAATGAGCAAGAAATCGATCAGCTACAACGATTTTGTCGTCCGCTTCGCGAACGTCAACGGTTCGGGCTCCGCGAGTGCGAACAGCATGTTTGCGAAGGCGGTGTTTCGTATGGGTGTGCCGGTGGCCACCAGGAACATCTTCCCGTCGAACATTCAGGGCCTGCCAACCTGGTTCGAGGTCCGGGTCAACGATCAGGGCTACCTTGGACGTCGCGAAGGCGTCGATATCATGGTTGCGATGAATGCGGAAACCTACCCCGAGGACGTAGCGTCACTGCTGCCAGGCGGATATCTGCTTTTCGATAGCTCCAGACCGCTGGCCGAAAATCTTCACCGGCAGGACATCAACGAGATCGGCGTGCCGCTGGCGACGCTGATGCTGGCGGATTTCAGCGACCCCAAACAACGGAGCCTTTTCAAGAATATTACTTACCTTGGTGCGCTTTCTGCGTTGCTGAACGTTGATTTCGACGTCATCACGGGAATGGTTGCCACGCAGTACAAAGGTAAGGATGCGCTCATCGCACCGAACATCCACGCGCTCGAAATTGGCAGATCCTACGCCCGCGAATACCTCGAATGCCCGCTGCCGTTCCAGGTTCGCAAATCCAAGAAAGTGGGTGATCGAATCCTGGTGGACGGTAACACCGCTGCGGCCCTTGGCTCGGTTTACGGCGGAGCCACGGTGTGCGCCTGGTATCCGATCACGCCCTCGACTTCGGTGGCCGAGAGTTTTGAGATGTATGCCAACAGGCTGCGGATCGACGAAGAAACCGGTCAGCGTAAGTTTGCGATCATCCAGGCAGAGGATGAACTGGCTGCGATCGGCATCGTCATCGGTGCGGCCTGGAACGGCGCAAGATCCTTCACCGCGACAAGCGGTCCCGGCATCTCACTGATGTCGGAATTTCTCGGGCTGGCTTATTTTGCGGAAATCCCTGCGGTCTTGTTCGACATCCAGCGCTCCGGCCCTTCGACCGGGATGCCCACACGCACCCAGCAGGGCGATCTCATCTCGGCCGCCTATGCATCGCACGGCGATACCAAACATGTGTTGCTGTTTCCCTCGACACCGAAAGAATGTTTCGACTTCGCCGCCGATGCGCTCGATCTGGCTGATCGCCTGCAGACGCCGATCATCGTAATGAGCGATCTTGAACTCGGCATGTTTGACAATCTTTCAGAACCGCTTGTCTGGGATGATTCGCGCAGCTACGACCGGGGCAAAGTACTTGATGCTGATGATCTCGAGCGTGTCGAGCGCTTCGGCCGCTACCTCGACGTTGACGGCGATGGTATCGGCTACAGAACCTATCCTGGCACTCATCCGGAGAAAGGGTCGTTCTTCACTCGCGGCACCTCGCGCGATGAGTTCGCCGCGTACACAGAGTCGCCTGAGGTCTACGAGCAGAACATGCAGCGCTTGATCAGGAAGTGGCAGACGGCTGCGACGCTCGTGCCGCCAGCGGAGATAGTAGAAAGCGGCCAGCGGGTAGGGGTCCTCTTTTATGGCACGACGGCACTGCCGATGACCGAGGCGTTGGACAGGCTGGCGGAAGAGGGCATCAGCCTGGATACGCTCAGAGTTCGAGGTTTTCCGTTTGGCAATGAGGTATACGATTTCATTGCCGCCCACGACTTTATCTTCGTTGTGGAACAAAATCGCGACGCCCAGATGAAGACGCTGCTCGTGAACGAGGGCGAACTGGATCCTGCACTACTGGTACCCATTCTCTACTACGGCGGACTGTCTATCTCCGCAGATACGATTCAAGAGCAGGTGTCGGAGTACTACACACAGCAGAAACTGCCGCGCCTGACCGGGGTAAAATCATGACGTTCGTTACCAAACCCAGAGTCCATCACCCAAATCTACCGGTAAACGAGATCGGTCTCACCCGGCGGGATTACGAGGGCCCGGTGTCGACCCTGTGTGCGGGTTGCGGCCACGATTCGGTGAGTGCGGCGGTCGTGCAGGCTTGCGCCGAACTTTCCCTGCCGCCGCATATGTTCGCAAAAGTATCGGGGATTGGTTGTTCTTCAAAAACACCAAGCTACTTCCTCAACAAATCCCATGGTTTCAATTCCGTGCATGGCCGCATGCCATCCATTGCGACGGGCGCAAATCTGGCAAACCGGTCGCTCTACTGCATTGGTGTTTCAGGAGATGGTGACACGGCCTCAATCGGCCTCGGCCAATTCGGCCATGTGGTACGC
>CBDUDJ010000079.1:0-7667 GCA_965365885.1 uncultured Gammaproteobacteria bacterium | reverse complement strand
ATTTGCCCGCACCGTTACCGCCGATGATGCCGACGATGGCGGCGCGCGGGATACTGCATTGCAGATCATCGATCAGCAGCTGGTCACCGAACCCCTTGGTGAGTTGGCTGGCATCGATCACCTTTTCGCCCAGCCGTTCGCCGGGCGGTATGTACAGCTCCGCGGTCTCGTTGCGAGCCTGGGTTTCCTGCGAAGCCAACTCCTCAAAGCGCTGCAACCGGGCCTTACTCTTGGCCTGGCGTGCTTTCGGATTGGCCTGCACCCAGGCGAGTTCTGACTTGATGGCGCGCTGCCGGGCTTTCTCCTGCGATGCTTCCTGGCTCAGACGTTGATCCTTGTTCTCGAGCCACGCGCTGTAATTCCCTTCAAAAGGAATCCCACGGCCGCGATCGAGTTCTAAAATCCAGCCGGCGACGTTGTCGAGGAAATAGCGGTCGTGGGTGACAGCCACCACGGTGCCGGGGAATTCGGCGAGAAACTGCTCGAGCCAGGCCACACTCTCGGCATCGAGATGGTTCGTCGGCTCATCGAGCAGCAACATATCCGGATTCGACAGGAGCAGGGTACACAGTGCGACGCGGCGCCGTTCGCCACCGGAAAGGGTGGCAACCTTGGCATCCCACGGCGGCAGTCGCAGAGCATCAGCGGCTATTTCCAGCGTGCGATCGATCTCCCAGCCGTTTGCCGCGTCGATCTCGGTTTGCAGATCGCCCTGTCGTTCGAGCAGCGCGTTCATCTCATCGTCGCTCATCGGCTCTGCGAACTTCTCGGCAATCTCGTTGTATTCCTGCAAAGACGCCATAACCTCGCCCACGCCGAGCTCGACGCTGGCGCGGACGTCGAGCGCCTCATCAAGCTGCGGCTCCTGGGGCAGATAGCCTACTTTGATGCCTTTCTGCGGCCGCGCTTCGCCATCGAACTCCGCATCCTCACCCGCCATGATCCGCAGCAGGCTCGACTTACCCGAGCCATTGAGCCCGAGTACTCCGATCTTGGCGCCTGGAAAGAATGACAACGATATGTCTTCAAGAATGATCCGCTTGGGAGGAACGACCTTGCTGACCCCCTGCATTGTGTAAACGTATTGCGCCAAAGTGCCCATCCGATATTTGTGAACGCGCACGCTACCGAAAACCAGCCGCAGGCGCTAGCGTATCGTCGTGCTGAGTATCAATATTCCTCACGCCGCAGGTGAAACGAATTCGTTGCAGTCTGGTGGACCGACTGAGTTAAAATGCTGCGCTTGCAAACTTATCGGTAGGAACTTGATGTTCGCAGAAAACGAATGCATTGCAGGGTTTGACGACGAGGTTGCCAGCGCAATCGGTGAGGAAAATCTGCGCCAGGAAGAACATATTGAACTCATCGCATCGGAAAACTACGCCAGCCCGCGCGTGATGGAAGCCCAGGGGAGTGTGCTGACCAACAAGTACGCCGAGGGTTATCCACGGAAACGCTATTACGGTGGGTGCGAGAATGTGGACAAGGTCGAAATCCTGGCGATCGAACGGGTGAAAGCGCTGTTTGGCGCGGACTACGCCAACGTGCAGCCACACTCCGGCTCTCAGGCAAACGCGGCTGTATACCTCGCACTGCTCAATCCAGGCGATACCATCCTGGGCATGAGTCTGGATGCCGGTGGTCATCTCACCCATGGCGCGGCACCGAACTTTTCCGGTAAGACCTACAATGCTGTGCAGTACGGGCTCGACAACGCTACGGGCCAAGTAGACTACGAGCAGATCGAAACGCTGGCGAAGGAACACCAGCCGAAAATGATTGTCGGCGGCTTCTCGGCCTACTCGCGCAAACTGGATTGGCAGCGTTATCGCGACATCGCCGATTCAGTTGGCGCCTATCTGATGGTGGATATGGCGCACGTGGCGGGCCTTGTCGCGGCGGGACTGTATCCAAGCCCGGTAGCCATTGCCGATGTCACCACCTCAACCACGCATAAAACGCTGCGCGGTCCCAGAGGCGGTATCATTCTGGCCAAAGCGAATCCCGACATCGAAAAGAAGCTCAACTCCGCGCTCTTCCCGGGTTCCCAGGGCGGACCGTTAATGCACGTGATTGCCGCCAAGGCGGTCTGCTTCAAGGAAGCGGCAAGTCCCGCTTTCGTCGAGTATCAAAAGCAGGTGATCGTTAATGCACAGGTGATGGCGGACGGGTTTCAGGCGCGGGGCTACAATGTGGTTTCCGGCGGCACGGAAAACCACCTGTTTCTTCTTGATCTGATCGAGCAGGAACTTACAGGCAAGGCGGCGGACGCAGCGCTCGGCCGAGCTAACATTACGGTGAATAAGAACGCGGTGCCGAACGATCCCCGCTCGCCATTCGTTACCAGCGGGTTGCGAATTGGTACCCCGGCGGTAACCACCCGTGGCTTCAGGGAAGAAGAATGCGAAACGCTCACGACATGGATGTGTGACGTTCTCGATGATATCGAAAACGACAACATGGTTTTGAGCGTCAAACAGAAAGTTCTCCGGCTCTGCGAGAAGTTTCCCGTATACCAGGCGAACGCTGCATAGCTCATGCATTGTCCCTTCTGCAGTGCGGACGATACCAAAGTGATCGATTCGAGATTGGTTGCAGAAGGCGATTCAGTGCGCCGGCGCCGCGAGTGTTTGACCTGCGGTGAGCGCTACACGACGTTCGAGACCGCGGAGCTCGTGATGCCACGAGTGATGAAGAGTGATGGAACACGCGAACCGTTCAACGAAGACAAGCTACGCCATGGACTGCAGAAAGCATTGGAGAAGCGACCTGTCAGCATCGAGGAGATCGAAAGTTGTCTCAATCGAATCACCCATGAATTGCGCTCCACCGGCGAACGGGAACTACCTTCCCGCCGCGTCGGGGAGGAAGTCATGAAGGAGCTGCGCAAGATTGATGGCGTCGCCTACGTGCGGTTCGCATCCGTCTATCGGGACTTCCAGGACGTCTCAGAATTCGAAGAAGAGATTCAGAAACTCACCAGATCCGGTGAGAAAGACAACGGTGACAGCGAAGGCTAAGGCTAAGGAGCTGGCAAGTGCTGCGGGATTCGGATCGACTCTATCTGCAGGCGACTGTTGAGCTTGCGCGGCGTGGCATGTACACCTGCGCGCCTAATCCCCGGGTCGGCTGTATTGTTGTGCGCGATGGCAAAGTGCTCGGCCGGGGCTGGCACGTTCGCACCGGCGCAGAACATGCCGAGGTCAACGCGCTTGCCGATGCTGCTGACAAGGACATACGGGGCGCGACGGTCTATGTCAGCCTGGAGCCCTGTGCGTTCGAAGGCCGCACGCCAGCTTGTTCCCAGACTCTGATCAAGGCCGGTATTGCCCGAGTCGTTGCGGCAATGAAGGACCCTCACCCGCAGGTGGCCGGAGGAGGCTTCGCCGATCTGGAAGCCGCGGGTGTCACTGTGGACGTACATGAACTACCGGCGGCAGCGGCGCTCAACGAAGGCTATGTTTCGCGCATCACCCGCAAGCGGCCTTTCGTCCGGCTCAAGGTCGCCAGCTCCCTGGATGCCCGCACGGCGATGGCCTCTGGCGAGAGTCAGTGGATAACCGGCGAAGCTGCGCGCGCCGAAGTGCAGTACTGGCGGGCGCGCAGTTGTGCGGTCATTACCGGCTCAGGCACCGTGGCGAGCGATGATCCCAGGCTTACGGTGCGCGATGATAAATTCGCCGTCGATGGCAAGATTCGTCAGCCCTTACGGGTGATTGTCGACAGCAAATTGCGCACCCCTAAAACCGCAGCCGTGCTCAAGAGCCCGGGAGTCAGTCTCCTGGCACATGTGCAGGGCACTCGGCCGAAGCACAAAGGAATCGCTCACTTCGCAGCCGGTGCGGACAAAGTGGATCTCGCAGCGCTCGTCGATCACCTCGCAACTCTCGAATGTAACGAGGTGCTGGTCGAGGCAGGCCCGCGACTGACCGGTGCGTTCATCCAGGCAGGACTGTGGGATGAACTCATCGTTTATCAGGCGCCGAAGCTCCTGGGCAGCGATGCGCGCGGCATGGCGGAGCTTGCACTGACGCGCATGGACCAGGCGATTGAGGCTACAATAACGGACTACACCTCGGTGGGAGACGATATACGTATTCGTCTGCGACCGGGATGATGGGTTTGTCAGTCCGTTAACTTTTCATTAACAGTTCATTAAGAGTTCAAATTCGTGAAAGCCAATCGCTGGGCACGTCGTCGTGCCCGCCGTGCCCTGGTCCAGGCTGTCTATAAATGGCAGATGACCGATGCTGATACCCACAAGGTTGTGGCAGAGTTCCAGGACAGCGGCGCACTCGAAAAAGCCGACCAGGAGTTTTTTGACGAACTCCTGCAAGGGGTGCTGCTGCGCTGCAGTGAACTCGATGAGCTGCTGATTCCGAATCTGGACCGCAAGATCACAGACCTCGACAATGTCGAGCTGGCCGTTCTGCGACTCGGCACCTTTGAGCTGAAAAATCGCACAGACGTACCGTACCGAGTCGTCATCGATGAGTACATCGAGCTAACGAAGCTATTTGGCGCAGAAGACGGTCACAAGTATATCAACGGCGTTCTTAACAAGCTTGCTCACTCATTGCGGTCCGTTGAGGTCTCCGCGCGTGAACGAATTTGAACTGATCGATGAAATTGTCAGGACCCTCGGAGACGTCGCCGAGGGTGATGCGGTGGTGGTTGGCCCTGGTGACGATTCGGCAGCACTCAGGGTTCCGCCCGGCCAGCTACTCGTATCTTCGATCGACACACTCGTTGAGGGCGTTCACTTTCCACAAGGCGCGCCAGGCGAGCTGATTGGTTATCGCGCTCTCATGGTCAGCTTGTCAGACCTCGCCGCGATGGGTGCACAACCGGCCATGGTGTTGGTTGCGCTCACCCTTGCCTCTGCTGACGTTGCATGGGTTACCTCTCTAGCACGCGGCCTGCGCGAGGCGGCGCAGACCGCGGATGTGCGGATCGTTGGTGGCAATATCACGAAAGGCGCCACTACCATCAATGTCAGTGTCCACGGCTTTGCGCCGGAGGATTCGTTGCTACGGCGCGCCGGTGCCAGTCCCGGTGACGGGATCTATGTGACCGGAGAACTCGGTGGTGCGGCTGCTGCACTCGCTCGCGGGGATCTCCTCGAGTTGGGTGATGATCTCGATGCGCTCGCCAACCGTTATTTTCGGCCACAGGCGAGACTCGAGACGGGCATGGAGCTACGAGGAATTGCCAGCAGTGCGATAGATGTTTCCGATGGCTTGTTACAAGATCTGCATCACCTGGCTGAGAGCAGCGCCGTTGCGATGACCATTGAAGCTGATTTGTTGCCGATCAGTCCCGGCGCCAGCCTCAAAGATGCGCTGCTGGGCGGCGATGACTACGAACTGTGTTTCACGGCCGAGTCCGATCCTCCGTCACTGGCGGTGCCGATTACGCGAATCGGTTCGGTCGCTAGCGGCGAGGGTGTCTGGCTCGATGGCGAGCGCATCTCTCCTACCGGTTATCAACACTTTTAAACAGCGACTTTTTAGAGAGGGGCCTGGCACTGCGATTTTTCAGGCAAAACTATTGAGTAAGGGACTTCTGAGAAAATGAAACTCAGCTGGCGCCAATGGCGCGATCCGGAAGCGTTGATCGTTTGCGGCCTGGGCTCCGGTTTCGTGCCGCGCGCACCGGGCACCTGCGGCAGTTTTGCAGCACTTTTGTTGTGGTGGTGGTTGCTTGCCCCGTTGAGCATCTGGTGGCAACTCATCGCGATTGCCACAATATTCGGCGTTGGGATCTGGCTCTGCGATCGGGTTCAAAAACGTTACGGCGTAGTTGACGATGGCGCCATTGTGATTGATGAATTTGCCGGTCAGTGGATTGCCCTGCTCGGAGCCGCTGCCGAACCCTTAACAATGATCGGAGCCTTCGTCCTCTTCCGGATCTTCGATATTCTCAAACCCTATCCGGTCAAGAAGCTGGAGCGTAGCCTGCCGGGTGCCTGGGGTGTGATGATGGATGATGTTGCGGCAGGTGTTCTCGCTCTCGGCGTGCTCGAATTCGCACTTTGGGGACTTGCCGGAGTCAATTGGCCATGACCCCGGTAGACTTGCCAGACGTGGTCGGATCAACTTCCGGTCAACTAACAGCTACCGTCAGCAATGAGTGTTCAATGAGACAGGCAGGACGCACAGTTCACATGCGGGGATTACTGGTAACAATACTGATCGCTTGCTCCGGGTTGAGCTGGGCAGTAGCCCCAGTCGAGGTCGTTGGCCTGTTCAAAGATCGCGCTGTGATTCGAGTGGCCGGTGAAGAAAAACTGCTGCGTGTCGGCGAAACATCGGCCGCTGGTGTCACGCTCCTCGCAGCGGATGCATACGGGGCCAAGGTGCGTTATCACGACGAGGAATATACGTTGTTGCTGAGTAACCGTGTCGCTGGAGGGTTTCAGAAAGCAGCGAAACCCGTGGTCGCCATTTCCGCTGATCAACTCGGCCAGTACCGGATTCGTGGCGCGATCAACAACAACTACGTCAACTTTCTCGTGGACACCGGTGCATCGGTAGTTGCGCTCAGCTCAGCAACCGCGGACAGCTTCGGACTCAACTACAAAGATGGTCAGAAAGGCACCGTGGCGACGGCGCAGGGCATGGCGGAATCCTACTTCGTCACTCTGGCTGAGGTGAACATCGCCGGAATCACTGCTTACAATGTACAGGCGGCCGTTATCGTGGGACAGTATCCTCTGGAAACGCTGCTTGGCATGTCTTTTCTGCGCAGAGTGGGTCTGCAGGAAAACGCTGGCGTGATGACGCTCACCCAGAACTAAAATCCCCTTCAAGAATCCCGTTCGATCACCTGTTGCGCTATCTCCAGCAACATCTCATGTTTCTGACCTGTGCGTTCGAGCATGGGAATCGCCTCGGCCAGTAACTCCCTGGCGTAACCTTTGGCCTGCTCGACACCGAGCAATGCAGGGAAGGTACTTTTACGGGATTTCTTATCCGAGCCAGCTGGTTTGCCGAGTACTTCCGTGGTCTGGGTAATATCCAGGATGTCGTCGACCACCTGAAAAGCCAGCCCCAGCCGGGTCGCGAATTCTGTCAGCAGGACATAGGTTTCGGCATCCAGCTTCGGATTGCCGAACAGTGAACCGATCTGGATGGATGCCTTGATCAGCGCGCCGGTTTTCGCAGCATGTAGTGACTGCAATTGCGACATGCTTAGCTTCTTGTTCTCCGCAGCCAGATCGAAGCACTGGCCGCCTGCCATGCCCTGCCAGCCGGTAGCTTCCGCGAGGAGCTGCACGGCCGTTAGTCTCACATCGTTGCGCGAACTCGGGGCGTTGGCGAGTGTCTCGAAAGCCAGAGTGTGCAGTGCATCACCGGCCAGAATGGCGTTCGCTTCGCCGAACTTGATGTGGCCGCTTGGCAGGCCGTGGCGCAGGTCGTCGTTGTCCATTGCAGGTAAATCGTCATGCAGCAGCGAGTAGGCGTGCATGAATTCGACCGCGCAGGCGGGTGCGAGCGCATCTTCCAGTGCGCCACCCAGACCGGTACAGGTTGCGCACACCAGAAGCGGGCGGATGCGTTTGCCACCACTCAAGCTTGCATAGCGCATTGCATCGATCAGCGTCTGTGCAATGTCCGAGTTCACGGGCAGGTGGTGGCTCAAGGCGTCCTCGATGGTCGTCTTGA
>CBDUDJ010000078.1:0-7677 GCA_965365885.1 uncultured Gammaproteobacteria bacterium | reverse complement strand
GGCTGACATCGATCAACACCTGGTGATGCTGATCGATACCGGAGGGCTGCTCGGCGAGTTCAGCGAGCTGACATCGGCGTTGGAGCAACAGGCAGAATTTGCGCTCGAAGAAGCAGATGCTGTGTTGTTCATGGTTGATGCCCGGGACGGCTTGACCGCGGCTGATGAAGAGATTGCAGACAGGATCCGCAGGCTGGGAAAACCCGTATTGCTGATCGTGAACAAGATGGACGGCATCGACCTGAACCAGGCGATCGCGGATTTTTCGACGCTGGGGCTTGCCGATTCGCTGTACATTTCTGCGACGCACGGCAGGGGGCTTACTGAGTTAACTGAATGGCTGGACAAGACGCCTCTCGCAGAGTCTGAGGAAGCCGAGGAAGCTGACGAAGACCCGGATGCGATACGCGTAGCAATTATTGGTCGGCCGAATGTCGGTAAGTCGACGCTCACAAATCGACTTCTCGGGGAACAGCGACAGCTGGTGTTCGATGCTCCAGGGACAACGCGCGATTCCATTGCGGTGCCGTTCACCAAAGAAGGCAAATCGTTTGTACTTATCGACACCGCGGGAGTTCGGCGCAAAGGCCGGGTCGAGGGGGTTGCCGAAAAATTTTCCGTGGTCAAATCTCTCCAGTCGATTGAAGAAGCTCATGTTGTGATTCTTGTTATGGATGCCCGCGAAGGGATTGTCGATCAGGATCTTCATTTACTGAGCTACGCAGTGGATGCGGGATCTGGTGTGCTGGTGGTGCTCAATAAGTGGGACGGCTTGAGCTCCTATGAAAAAGCGACGGCCAATACGATGCTGGACCGGAAGCTCAATTTTGCGCCGTGGATCCCTGTACTACATATTTCTGCGCTACACGGTTCCGGCGTGGGCTTGTTGCTCAAAGAGATCGAAACCATTTATGCAGCGGGCGCTTTTGAATTCAGCACCACGTTTCTCACAAAGCTCCTGATTGGATTTGTCGAGGCGCATGCGCCGCCTGCCGTCAGGGGGCGAGCGGTAAAACTCCGTTTCGCACACAAGGCCGGGGCGCACCCACCGCGGATCGCCATTCATGGCAACCAGACAAAATCAGTTCCCGCAAGCTATGTCCGCTACCTGGAAAATGGCTTCCGTCAGGCCTGCCGGCTGGTTGGCAATCCGGTCCACATCGAGCTCAAGACGGGTGAGAATCCCTACGCGGGGAAAAAGAATCCGCTCACAAGACGCCAGCGCGTGCGGCGTAAACGGGTGATGCGGCACAAGGGCCGGTAGACGGGCGGCGTATCTATCAACACGCTGCTAGTTTGGAAACAATTCCAGCAACTGCAGCGGATCGATCCGGTGACCGTTGAGGTTCACCGACCAGTGTAGATGTGGCCCGGTCGCCCGGCCGGTCGCACCGACCAACCCTATTGTGGCTCCACGGTCGACCTTGTCACCTTCGCGGACCATGATTTCGCTCATGTGGCAGTACATGGTTATCAGACCGCCGCCGTGATCGAGGAATACGGTGTTGCCATTGAAGAAAAAATTTCCGGTGAGTGTGACATCCGCCGGTGTTGGCGCCTTTATCGGTGTGCCGGTGGGTGCGGCTATGTCCAGCCCACTGTGCGGGTTACGTGGCTGATCGTTGAGAATCCGCCTGCGACCAAACGGACTCGAAGTTACGCCATCCACAGGTTTAACGAATGGCGCGAGCGAATGTTGCAGAGGGCTGAACCGAATGTACTGTTCACGCATCTGAGCACTTTCGCTGCGAATTCGCTCGAGGTCCTGAGGATTCGGATTCACCATCCGTGGATTGTCGATCGTCAGTCTTTGCTCCGGGTATTGTTTTGCAGAGACGTGGAAATGCCGGGTTTCGACCGTACCGTCCGCGTAGCGCAGAAGCAATTCGTGTTCGCCGGTTTGCGCCGACAACGGAATACCGACCACGGCTATCGAACTGACGATCAATACCGGTACGTCGAGATATTCGGCATGTACGTCGCCTTCGGGCAACGGGTGGAGATACAAACCACCCGGCACAGTCTCGACAGCCGAGGCGTTTGAGCAAAGCAAGGTGCAGAGGATACTGCTGAGCAGAATACCTGCATTGTGGCGCGATCTAGTCATTGGTTTTTTCAATCCCCTGTGTCTTAGAGGCTGGCTCATCTGTGAGGGAAACATCTGGGAGTCGGTTGTCTTCATCAATCTGTTCGACGCTGAGCTCTAACGCACCATTGCGCAAGTGAGCCGTGAGCGCGGAACCGACACTCACCTGCTCAACAGAGGTCACCGCGTTACCGATCGAGCCGGCTACCGGGCTTGTCAAAACAGCGTAGCCCCGGCTCAGGGTTGCCAATGGGCTCACGGCTTGCAGGGCCCTCGCGGAACCGGCCAGGCTGAGTTCCAGGCGCTTCGTGGTTTGCTGCGCGGCGGTACGTAGTTGCCGAAAGCATGTATTGAGTCGCTTCGCGTGTGCGGGCAGTTGGCGTGCCGGTTGCAGTATCTTCAAGACATCCGCGAGCGATCTGAGTCGGCTGCGATGGCTGGTGAGGGTGTTGCGGCAGGCCAAAGTGAGCCGTGCCTCGAGTTCGTCTGCCTGTTGCATACGCTGTGTCAGGATCTGCCGGGGATCGATCAGTCGGGCGCCCAGATGTCCTAGATGGGTTTGTTGGAAGCGCAATTCCTGCAGCAATACCGCGGCTGCTCGATGCTGGTAGCCACGCAGGAGGCTTTCGAGTTCATGAGCGTCCGGCGTGATGAGTTCAGCACCTGCAGAGGGTGTGGGTGCTCGGACGTCGGCGACAAAATCAGCGATTGTGATGTCGGTCTGATGGCCGATTGCCGCGACGATCGGGTGAGGGCAGTCGGCAATCGCGCGGCCGACAGACTCCAGATTGAAAGCCCACAGATCTTCCAGGGAACCGCCGCCGCGAGTTATGAGCACAACATCGGTGCTCGTAACCGATGCCTGCGCCAGAGCTGCGAGGATTTGCGGCTCCGCGGCTGCGCCCTGGACGGCGGTCGGTAGCAGAGTCACTGCAAGTGCTGGGAAGCGTCGTTCGATCACATGCAATACGTCCTGCAGGGCGGCACCTGAGGCGGACGAGATAATCGTCAGATGGCGTGGCAGGGGTGGTAGAGGATTCTTACCTTCTTCATCGAACAGGCCCTCAGCAGCAAGGCGTATCTTCAACTCTTCGAACGCGGCGCGCAGAGCACCTTCGCCTGCCGGTTGCAGCCCGTCAACGATGATCTGAAAGTCGCCGCGTGCTTCATATAGGCTCACGCGACCACGGATGAGTACCTGACTGCCATTGTGCGGTGTGGCACGGACATTGCGATTGCGTCCGGCGAACATCGCGCAGCGTATTTGTGCGGAATCGTCTTTTAGAGTGAAGTACCAGTGGCCGGACGCTGGTCTGCTGAAGTTGGATACTTCACCTTCGACCTCGACGACACTGAACCTCTCTTCGATGAGAAGCCGGGCTTGTCGTGCGAGAGCGCTGACGGTGAAAACTGGTCGTTCAGCGGGTGTTTGCATCATCTGAGTTTACATGATCGAGGACCATCGTTAGAATGCCGGTTTTGCGGAGTCCCAAATGTTGCGGATTGCCAATGACGCACTCACATTCGACGACGTTCTTCTGATTCCTGCCTACTCAAACGCTCTCCCCTCTGAAGTCTCGCTCGAAACTCGACTGACAAAAAACATAAGGCTCAACATTCCGTTGATGTCTTCTGCCATGGATACGGTGACCGAGTCTCGGCTTGCGATCGCTATCGCACAGGAAGGCGGGGTAGGTATCGTCCACAAGAACATGTCGATCGAAATGCAGGCCCGCGAAGTCCGAGCTGTAAAGAAATATGAAAGCGGTGTGATCCGGGATCCGATTACGATCCACCCCGACAAGACGGTTGCAGAACTGATCGAATTGACATTGGAGCACAAAATATCCGGCGTTCCGGTTGTCGAAGGTGACAGCCTCGTCGGGATCATTACTGGTCGCGACGTGCGCTTCGAGCGGCGCATGGATGCAAAAATCCGGGAAGTCATGACACCGCGCGAGAAACTGGTTACAGCCGAAGAAGGCGCCAGTTTTGACGAGATAACGGACATTCTCCATAAGTACAGAATAGAAAAAGTGCTGTTGACCAATGACCAGTATCAGTTGAAAGGCATGGTCACGGTAAAAGATATCAACAAAGCAAGAGCATTTCCCATTGCCTGTAAAGACGATCACGGCCAGTTGCGGGTCGGCGCGAGTGTTGGCACCAGTGGCGAAACGGATGAGCGTGTTGCTGCGCTGATTGAAGCGGGCGTGGATGTGCTTGTTGTCGATACCGCTCACGGTCATTCGCAACGAGTATTGGACAGGATCAGCTGGATTAAGCAGCGCTATCCGAACATGGATTTAATCGGCGGCAATATCGCCACCAGAGAGGGTGCCAAGGCTCTGCTGTCGGCTGGGGTGGATGCCATAAAAGTTGGAATTGGCCCCGGCTCAATCTGCACCACCAGGCTTGTGACGGGAATCGGTGTGCCGCAGATCAGTGCGATCGCAGAAGCCGTTGAGGTTGCAAACGAAGAAGACATTCCGGTGATTGCAGATGGTGGAGTTCGCTATTCCGGTGACATCGCCAAGGCAATAGTCGCTGGCGCGAGCGTCGTGATGGTTGGCAGCCTGCTGGCCGGTACAGACGAAGCACCGGGTGAAGTTGAGTTGTATCAGGGAAGAACTTACAAATCCTATCGCGGCATGGGCTCGCTGGGTGCAATGGGTGAAGCTCATGGTTCCAGTGACCGTTATTTCCAGGAAGCCGAAGGCGATCACCGCAAGCTTGTCCCTGAGGGCGTTGAGGGCAGAGTGGCATACCGCGGGCCTGTCAGCCCGATCGTGCACCAACTGATGGGTGGGCTGCGCGCGTCCATGGGGTACACGGGATCCGAGTGTATGGAAGCTATGCGGACGAAACCCGAATTCGTCCGGATTTCCTCAGCGAGCATGGTGGAGAGTCATGTCCATGATGTGTCCATCACAAAAGAAGCGCCGAATTACCCAGTAAGTTAGGAAGCCTTGCGCAGATGTCTGTTGACATACACGACCAGCGATTGCTGATTGTCGATTTTGGGGGGCAATACACGCAGCTGATTGCGCGGCGCGTGCGCGAGGCGGGCGTTTACTGTGAGATTCATCCCTTCGATGCCGTCGAGTCGGTTATCCGGGAATTTGCCCCTCGAGGGGTGATATTAGGCGGCGGACCTGAATCGGTAGCGGGTAGCGATACGCCTCGGATCCCTGACGAAATTTTCGAACTCGACGTCCCGGTACTTGGTATCTGCTACGGCATGCAGGCGATGGCGGAACAGCTCGGTGGCCGGGTTGAACCCTCGACTGTGCAGGAATTCGGCCACGCTGTGGTCAAAGTGGCCGCAACAAGTGAACTGCTAGGTAGCGTTGCCGACGGGGCTGACCGCGAGTTGCAGGTCTGGATGAGCCATGGCGACAAAGTGGTGCAAATCCCGGACGGATTTACGCTCATCGCTGCAACCGATTCGGCCCCGATCGCCGCTATGGAGTGTGTGGCAGAGAACTACTATGGCGTACAGTTTCATCCCGAGGTGACACACACGCCAAAAGGTGCAGCCATACTGCACCGGTTCGCTCGCGAGATATGTGGCTGTGATGGTTTGTGGACAGCGGCTAACATCGTAGATGACGCGATCGCCCAGGTGCGCGAGACGGTAGGTACACAACGTGTGGTGCTTGGGTTGTCTGGTGGCGTTGATTCCAGTGTTGTGGCGGCACTCCTATCAAGAGCGATCGGTGATCAGCTCTCCTGTGTTTTCGTCGACAATGGGCTGCTGCGCAAAAACGAACGCGAGGAAGTTGAACAGGCGTTTGCACCAACCAATGTGTTAGCGCTTGATGTCATCACGGTGGATGCGAGCGAAGAATTTCTCGGGCATCTGGCAGGGACGCAGGATCCCGAAGCAAAGCGTAAGATTATCGGCAGTACGTTCATCGATGTTTTCGATCGCGAGGCGCACAAGATTTCAGACGTGCACTGGCTGGCGCAGGGCACAATCTACCCCGACGTGATCGAATCCGCGGCAACAAAGCATGGCAAAGCACACGTCATAAAGTCTCACCACAACGTAGGAGGCTTGCCGGAGCGTATGAATCTGAGTCTCGTGGAGCCGCTACGCGAACTCTTCAAAGATGAGGTTCGCGAGATAGGCATGCATCTCGGGCTACCACGAGAACTTGTCCAACGGCATCCGTTTCCTGGTCCGGGGCTCGGTGTGCGGATACTCGGTGAGGTCACTTCAGAGCGCGCCGATATTCTGCGAGAAGCAGATGCGATATTTCTCGAAGAGCTCCGGGCGGCGGATTATTACGACAAGGTGAGCCAGGCGTTCGCCGTTTATCTGCCCGTCAAATCTGTTGGCGTGGTAGGTGATACACGTCGCTATGCAGATGTGATTGCGCTGCGTGCGGTAGAAACGACGGACTTCATGACGGCTCGCTGGGCACACCTGCCTTATGAACTGATCGAACGGATCTCGAACAGGATAATCAACGAGATCTCTGATGTATCCAGAGTGGTTTACGACGTGTCGAGTAAGCCTCCGGCCACGATTGAGTGGGAATGAATCGACTGCCACGCGATGAATCACAGCATGATCGATGGATGGCAAGAGCGCTGGAGCTTGCCGCCGACGCGATGGCTGCAAGCGAAGTGCCGGTTGGTGCGCTTGTCGTTTCCGAACAGGGCGAACTCCTTGGCGAGGGCTTCAATCAGCCAATCCTCAGCAACGATCCGACGGCACACGCGGAGATCGTTGCGCTGCGCCGTGCTGCACAGACACGGGCGAATTACCGGCTCACCGGCTGCACGTTGTACGTGACGATAGAGCCATGCACGATGTGTGTCGGTGCGGCAATTCATGCAAGGATCGCAACGCTGGTGTTTGGTGCAAGGGAACCCAAAGCGGGTGCGGTCTTCAGCAATTCGGCAGTGCTGGCCAACTCGGGTTTGAATCATGAAATTGCGGTGATCGAAGGTATAAGACAGGCGGCTGGCGCTCAACTAATGCAGGATTTCTTCAACGCACGGAGACCTTCTGGCAGCAGGAGAAGCCGGTGACACAGTTACTCGTGCTTGCCGGCCCTCCTGCGCTATCTCGTTTTCGTCTCGAAAAAATGCAGGATCAGTTGGCGCTGAATTCAGCCATCTATGCCGAGTACGTACATCTGCTCGAACTGGTTGAACCGCTGACACCCGCGCAGACGGAGCGCGCAGAGACGCTTCTGCGCTATGGCCCGGTGACCGATCTGCCAGTGGCGACTGGCAAGCTCAGCGCAACTGTCGTGCCCCGCGAAGGTACGATTTCACCATGGTCGAGTAAAGCGACCGACATTTTTTCAACCTGTGAACTTGCTACAGTCCTGCGGGTTGAACGCGGCGTCCGTTGGTATATGGATCCGCAGGAATTTCCGGCGGCGCGAGATCATCTTTTTGATCGGATGACACAGAGGATTGCGCAGGAAGATGATCTGATTTCTGTGTTTCGCTCATCTGAACCGCGGCCGCTTTCGACGGTGCCTCTTTTGAGCGGTGGTCCTGAGGCGTTGCAGGAAGCGAACATAGATCGGAAGAGCACACGTCTGAACTCCAGTCACTGACCAATCTCG
>CBDUDJ010000077.1:0-7706 GCA_965365885.1 uncultured Gammaproteobacteria bacterium | reverse complement strand
GCCAGTGTACTGTAAGTATTGCCCGCTACAACGGTTGATCAGCTGATCAACCGATCAGCCGATCTGTGAAACTTTCAACAATCGCCGCAAATCCTCCAGCACCGACTTGCCCGCCGCAGCAAAGGAATAATAGAAAACCAGATTACCGATCGGGTCGACGATGTAAATACCGTCTCGCAGCTGACCAGCGGCAGCTTCGAGGTGCTGCATCTCGGGGTAGTCCGTCAGCAACGCTTGCCCAGCAAAATCCGGCCCGGTAACCAGCATCCGGCGCAGCCGGTTCGCATCTTTGTTGAGCAGAACGTGCAGCTGCCGCAACTGATGCAGAGCATCACGGCAATCCGCGTCACAGTGCTCGCCAGCAGATACCCACAGCCACCAGAGCGGACCCGGAGTTGGCCGGGAGCCTAACGCATCAACGAGCACGAGATCGGCTACCCTCAGGGGCGGTTGCACGAACTCACCATTGTTCGTCGTCCCCCAGACTCCCACCGTGCGAGCGAGATAAAACAGCCCATACGCACCGATGAGCGAAGCTGCGGCAATGCAGAAAATCATACCGAGATGCAGCCGATTGTGTTTGCTCTGAGGCTCAGTCATTTTCAATCACGTCTATGCAGTCCAAAATACCCATAGCCACCCAGCAAAGTGGCGGCAAGCAGAAACCATTGCACCGCGTAGCCCTGATTTTTCGCAGGTGAGAACGTCACCCGCAGCCTGGGCATGGTCAGCGCGCCGGGTTGGCCGGATTCCAGACGTACTTCATAGGCAACCGCGCCGTCGAGCCTGGCGGCCATTCTTGCCACGTTCAGTCGCTGTACCCGCAGCGGCCAACTCCGCGGCCAGGGATCGTCCGCCAGCAGCACGCCCAGGCCAGTTGCCGGCCACAGCACCCCGAGAATTGTCTGCGAGCCTCCCGGCGCTGCAACCTCGGGAAGCTCGGTGCGCCGTGCCGGTGCAGGCACCCAACCCCGATTGATGAGCCAGCGCCGCTCATCGCCAGCAACAAAGCTCGTAATCACCCAATACCCGGCTACCCCCTCATGCAGTCGATTATCCAGCAGGAACTGGTGTTGCGGCTCGTACTCTCCGGTGAGCGTGATACGGCGGAAGGCGGCATCAGAAAAATCTTCCGGTGGTGCCTGCGCAAGCATACCCAGTCGATCGTAGTAACCGTCTTCCAAAGCGCGCTTCTCAGCAGCTCGGTCCAACTGCCACAAGCCCAGACCAATGAGGACAGGTACTAACAGGAATACGAACACGCTCATCGGCCAACCCGGCGCCCATCGTCGCAGCTGGCTTGCGTCAGTCTGATGCCCGTTGTCGCGACCCACTCTTACCCCAACTCGGCCTATCGGTTACAGTGCCTGGCCGATGGCCTACCTTACCAACGGATTCAAAGACATTGTTGAAATTCCTGATAGTCGCCCTCCTGATCGGCGTGGTTCTGAGCCTGTTCAGCGGCCTCGTTTTTCTGTTCAAGGACAGTGGCCAGCAGAACTCCAGAAGAACGTTATACGCGCTGGGGATACGAATCAGCCTCGCAGCAGCCCTGCTGGCGACAGTGTTTTATGGTCTCTACACGGGTGAACTGCGTTTCGGCGCCAGTGCGCCCTGGCACCAGATCGAACAACAGGAATAGCGCTTTAGCACGCGCACTGAAGCACGCGTGCTAAAGCACGTAGACGAACAGGAAGAGGCCGACCCAGACGACGTCGACGAAGTGCCAGTACCAGGAAGCCGCTTCGAAGCCGAAGCAATCTTCCGCCGTAAAATGACCACGAAACGATCGGATCAGTTGTACCAGCAGGATGAACGTGCCGAGTGTGACGTGGAACCCATGAAAACCGGTCAGGAGAAAAAACGTCGAGCCGTAGATGCCACTCGACAGCGTCAAGCCGAGCTCACTGTAGGCTTCGAGGTATTCCTCCACCTGCAGAATCAGGAAGACGATACCCAGCAGGACCGTCAAGCCAAGCCAGCCAAGAAGCTTCGTTCGCAGTTTGTTGATGATGGCCGTATGCGCGAAGTGAACCGTAAAGCTCGACGTCAGCAGGATGACGGTATTCCAGAACGGCAGATAGGATCCCCAGTTCAGAATTCCGGGTGACGCCATGCTTTCACCCGGGTTTGTGAAGCGGCCGGGGTCTGGATTCGCAATCACCGGCCAGACCGCCTCGAATTCCGGCCACAAATAGTCGCCGGTTAGACCTTTATCGCCTTCACCACCGAGCCAGGCGACGGCGAAGTTCCGGGCATAGAAAAGCGCACCGAAGAACGCCGCGAAGAACATGAACTCGGAAAATATGAACCAACCCATGCCCCAGATATAAGATTGCTTGAGCTGCGCACTGACCAGCCCTGCCTGGTTTTCGGCTACGATCTTGGCGTACCAGGCAAACAACACCACAGCGATAATGACCACGCCGATGTAGAACATCGTCGTGCCCGGTTCGGTACCTGCCTTCAGATCGTTCAGCCAGCTGCCTAAACCTGCAAGCAGAAAAAAAATACCGGCGGCCAGCCACACCGGGTACCAGCCACTGTGCGGAATGTAATATGCCGCGTGATCTGATGAGCTAGTCATGAACTTTCACTCCCATTATTCACGAATACCGCTTATCTGCTCGCTACCTGTCTGTCTGTCTTCAACCTTCGCCTGCCGCGTCACCCAGCAGGGGTTGGCTTGCTGCAAATTCAGTTACATCGAACAACGCATAGCTCAGCGAAATCGACTGCACGTTTCCCGGCAGTTGCGAATCAACTATGAATCTCAGCGGCATTTCCAACGTCTCACCCGGCTCGAGCACCTGGCTTGCGAAACAGAAACACTCGGTCTTGTGGAAATATTCGGCAGCCGCCAACGGCACAACCGAGGGTACGGCCTGGCCGACCATGCGGCGAGAGGTGGTATTGGTGACATAGAATTTCGCCGAGTTCAATTCGCCCGGGTGCACACGGACGCCGCCTTTTTCCGACCAGAATTTCCAGGGCATGCGGCCATTGGTGTTCGTTACGAAGTTGACCTTCACCAACCGGCTCCTGTCGACACGCGTAGCCGCGGGGTCATACGTGTACTGACCACCGGTTGCACCGCCCAATCCGGTAACGTCACACAAAAGGTCATACAACGGCACCAGCGCAAAACCAAAGCCGAACATCCCAACGGCGATCACGCACAGTTTGGCAGCCGTCCGTCGCACTGCGGTCTGCGCTGTCGTCGTATTGTGTTGATCGCTACTGTGGTTCATCGGATCTGATCTGCCCTATGAATGGGCTTCGGCCTCGGTGATCTTCGGCGGCGTGGTGAAAGTGTGGTATGGCGCCGGCGACGGTATCGTCCATTCAAGGCCATGCGCTGCCTCCCAGACTCTGGCCGTCGCCGGCCGACCGCTGCGGATCGTCTTGATCAAAAGGTATAGGAAGAGCAGTTGCGAGAAGCCGAAGATGTATGCGCCTATGCTCGAGACCATATTGAAATCCGCAAACTGCAATGCATAGTCCGGAATACGTCTTGGCATGCCGGCGAGGCCTGAGAAATGCTGCGGGAAGAATGTGACGTTCACGCCAATGAAACTCAGCCAGAAGTGCAGCTTACCGAGCGACTCGTCATACATGTTGCCGCACCATTTAGGCAGCCAGTAGTACACGGCCGCAATGATCGAAAACAAAGCACCAGGCACGAGCACATAGTGGAAGTGTGCCACCACGAAATAGGTGTCGTGATACTGATAGTCCGCTGGAGTGATGGCGAGCATCAGTCCCGAGAAACCGCCAATGGTAAACAAGACAACAAACGCAATCGCGAACAGCATCGGAGTCTCGAAAGTGATCGATCCGCGCCACATCGTCGATACCCAGTTGAACACTTTCACACCTGTGGGCACGGCAATCAGCATCGTGGAGTACATGAAGAACAACTGGCCAGCAATCGGCATGCCGACCGTGAACATGTGATGCGCCCAGACGATGAAAGAGAGAAACGCGATACTGGCCGTGGCGTAAACCATGGAGTCGTAGCCGAACAACGGCTTGCGGGAAAAGGTCGGAATGATCTGCGACACCACGCCAAATGCCGGCAGGATCATGATGTAGACCTCCGGGTGCCCGAAGAACCAGAAAATGTGCTGGAACATCACGGGGTCACCACCACCAGCGGCATTGAAGAAACTGGTGCCGAAGTGAATGTCGAACAGCATCATCGTAACCGCACCGGCGAGCACCGGCATGACGGCCAGCAACAGATAGGCGGTGATCAACCAGGTCCAGACGAACAACGGCATACGCATGAGCGTCATGCCGGGGGCGCGCATGTTCAGGATGGTGGCAATAATGTTGATGCTGCCCATGATTGAAGATGCGCCCATCATGTGCACACCGAAGATGAAGAACGTAACGGTGTCCGGTGCATATTCAGTCGACAACGGTGCATAGAAAGTCCAGCCGAAATTCGGTCCGCCGGCCTCCATGAACAACGTCGAGATCAACATTCCGAAAGCGAACGGCAGAATCCAGAATGACAGGTTGTTCATTCTGGGCAGGGCCATGTCCGGTGCACCGACCATCATGGGCAGGAGCCAGTTCGCCAGGCCTACGAAAGCAGGCATGATGGCGCCGAAGACCATGATCAGGCCGTGGTTCGTCGTCATCTGATTGAAAAATTCCGGTTCCACGAACTGCATGCCGGGTTGGAACAGTTCCGCGCGGATGATCAGCGCCATCGTCCCGCCGACCAACAGCATCAGAAAGCTGAACCACAGATACAGCGTGCCGATGTCTTTATGATTGGTCGTGAAAAGCCAGCGCGACAGACCTTTTGCCGGGCCATGGTCATCGTGATCGGCATGATCGGTGGGAACTTCTACGACTGCTTCGCTCATTTTTCGCTACCTCACTGCTGACCGGACATGAATTCGACAATGTCCCTGGGTTGGGTGATGTCACCAGCGTTGTTGCTCCACGCGTGTCTTTCGTAGTGGATCACGGCGGCGAGCTGAGCGGCGTCCAGTTGCCGGCCGAAGGCCTGCATGGCGGTACCGGTTTTACCATTCACGACAATTTCAAAATGATCGGCGCGGCGTGGTCCGCTGGCGATCTCTGCGCCGTCGAGCGCAGGAAACACCGGCGGGACACCTTTGCCGTTCGGCATATGGCAGGAGGTGCAGAACGTATTGTAAATCTGCTCACCCTGCGTCATCAGTTCAGCAGCGCTGAACGTCTGTGAGAGAGCCTTCTTGCGGGCGACTTCCATCTCCAGCCTCTGCGCATACCAGGCGTCATATTCGGCTTGCGGCAACGCCTCGACCACAATGGGCATGAACCCATGGTCCTTGCCGCACAGCTCAGTACACTGGCCCCGATATATCCCCGGCTCCTCGACGACGGCCCACAGCTCGTTGAGCATGCCGGGAATGGCGTCGCGTTTAATGCCAAAGTCAGGCACCCACCAGGCGTGGATCACGTCTTCGGATGTCACCAGAAAACGGACTTTGCGATTGATGGGAATACGCAGGGCGTTGTCCACTTCCAGCAGATAATTCTCGCCTTTGACGGTTCGGTTGTAGCGCTGATCGATGGGCGTGGTCAGGTTACTGAAGAAACCGAAGGTACTGTTGTAGTCCTCATCGAGGTATTTGTATTGCCAGCGCCATTGATAGCCGCGCACTTCCACCGTCATATCCTCGCCACCGGTGTCATACATCTGAATCAGGACCTGAGTCGCCGGAAAAGCCATGCCAATCAGAATAAGAACTGGCAGGAGCGTCCAGATGATCTCCATCTGGGTGCTCTCATGAAACTGCGCAGCTTCATGCCCGGCAGCTTTGCGATGGTTGAGGAGTGACCAGAACATGACCGCGAACACGCCGGAGCCAATCACCACACAGATCCAGAAGATCAGCATGTGCAGGTCGTAGACGGAGCGGCTGATTTCCGTGACACCCTGCGGCATGTTCAATTCGTCCGCGCGCGTGCCGAGCGTCACCAGGGCAAGTCCAAGCCCGACGACGCCCTGAAGCCAGTTTTTATTCACCTTAGGCACCTTGCTAATCCCCAGTCCTGCGTATCCCAATTAGCGCCGTCTCAAGTTTATCTGCCGAAACAAGCCCAAGCCAATCCCCCAACAACGATCCGGAAGGGACGGTCGAGCGAAATTTCGAGATTAGGGACGTGTTATCGACTCGCGATGCTTTGCGTTACCGCTCGCTTTTTATGCTCGCTATACAACCGACCCACGTATTTTTGGCCTCTTCCGGCCCCTTTTGGCCCCTTCCCAGATCTCCAAAAGACTGCGGTCTCGTCGCGCCTGATATGCGACGGCAATTATACTAAGGCGGTCTGATAACACAACTAAACCCTGCGGTTTGGCTAGGTTTCAGGCTATTGAGGATGCACCTGGCGGCGCAGTTTTCAGGGATCGTTCAGCGACGCAAGAATCCGTTCAATCCTCAGATTTGACGATGCGCACCTTCGTTACTGGTGTGGCTTCACGACTGGCTGGCGAGCTGCGCGTCAGCCTGCTTTTTGGCAATGCGCCTTCGGCGAGATTGCTGCTATCGCTGAAGCCACAGGCAACGCAACGCCGGATCGGGCCCCCGGCCGTTTCTTCCACCACGATGCGATCCATGTGACCGCATTCGGGACAGACCGCGCCCGCAATGAATCTTTGTCTGGTCATAGCCCGTCAGCTCCGCGAATCTCTCGGCTTCGAGCGCGTTGCGCCGCCTTCCTCAATTCCCCGCTCGCAACTCCGCGAGCACTGGCTGCGTCAGCGGTACTTTGCCTGTCCAGAGAGTGAACGCGAGCGCAGCCTGTTCCACCAGCATGCCGAGTCCGTCGCTGACACCTCGCGCGCCCTCGGCGAGCGCCCAGCGACAAAACGCGGTCTCGCCACCATAGACCATGTCATAGCACAGCGCTCCATGCACAACCTTCCCGCTAATGGCTGGGACTTGTTCAGTCAGCCCGGCCGACGTGCCGTTGATCACGAGATCGAAGCTGTCCGAAAGATCGGCCAGCGAGCAGCCGCGAATAGGCACGGTGGGAAATTCCGCGTGCACAGCCGCAGCAAGTGCCTGAGCCCGGGCATCGGTGCGGTTGGCAATGACAAGTTCCCGCGGTGCCTGCCCGGCAAGATGCCGGACGACCCCGTTGACTGCGCCGCCAGCGCCAAGCAGCAACAGCCGCCTGCCAGCCAGCGGTTCGGCCAGGTTTTCGCTGAGATCGCCGAGCAAACCCGGGCCGTCGGTGTTGTGACCACGAAATCGCACCGTTGCCTGTTCAGTGAACGGGACAATCGTGTTCACGACGCCGGCTGCCGCAGCCTGGGGCTCCAACTCATCGACCCAGTCTGCGGCCGCAAATTTACACGGTACCGTGACATTCAAACCCCGCCCGCCCGCACGGAAGAACTCGCCCGCCGCGGCAGCAAAGGCATCGACCCCGGCCAGAATTCGATCGTAGGTCAGCTCCTGCGCCAGTTGCGCAGCAAAAAGTGCGTGCACGCGCGGCGACATCGAATGCGCGACCGGATCACCAATCACCGCGTATCTGTCGATGCTGCCGTTCAAAGTGTTGCTGGCCTCAGTCGCTGGCCCTGGGGGGTGCGTATTTCACTGGGTCCCGAGGGCGCCAGCACCTCTCCGGGCAAGAAATAGTCGACGCCGCCACGCAGGCTGCTGCGAGCGCGCAGCGCACTGCGGGCGGGC
>CBDUDJ010000076.1:0-7785 GCA_965365885.1 uncultured Gammaproteobacteria bacterium | reverse complement strand
GCGGGTACGGCGCCGAGTTCTCCACCAGCCGCTGCCGAAGCTATGTCTTCGGAGTGTTCCTGCGCGAGCTCTGCGAACGACTCGCCAGCCTCAATTCGATCTCTGAGAATCATCAGCTCTGCTTGTGCATCCACCGCACTCCTCTCGTCGCCTACCTGCAGCAGGATATGGCGCGAGTTGCGCTGTTCCGCATCAGGTGCTGCGGCTTTATCGGCCTCAAAGGTACTGCGGATGTCCTCCTCGGCAACAACCACTGCTGGATCATCGATCAGGTCGCTCGCAGTCAGTTCAACATAGGCGACATCGACGTTTTCTTCCGTCAAGTACTGCAGCTGGTTTTCTTCGTAGCGCAGTGCTACGGCCTCTTCGTCTACTTCTATCTGTTCGGCAAATGCATCCTGAGTGAACGCCAAGTAAGCAAGGTCGCGGTGCTGGTTGAGAATTCTGGCATGCTGGCGAAGTTCCCAGTCCGTCAGGAAAGCAGAATCGATGATGCCTGAGCGCAATTGTTGGAGCGCGATCTGTTCTTCAGTTACCTTGAGAAAGCTCTTTGGATCATAGCCCATGTACTGGACCACACGACGATAGTTCGCTTCTTCGAACTTGTTGTCTATCTGGAAGATCGGATTCGTCGTGATGCTGCTGGATATCTGTTTCTGACTGGCGCCGATACCAAGATCGGCCGTTGCCTGTTGCAGCAAAATACGGCCGATCAGCTGGTTGAGGACGACACTCTGCAAGCGCAGTGGATCGATGAGATCAGGATCGAAATCCGCACCGAACTGTGCAGCCATCCGACGACGTTCACGCTCGGCTTCAGTTGCGAGCATCGTTTGCGTGATGTCATCGCCATTAACGCTGGCGATTGCCGGGTCGGTGCTGATGAAGAGATTGAATGCACCAAAGCCGAAAATGGCCAGTACGAAAATAATGACTCCAACCAGAACCTTAAATACAAGACTTTGTGTCTGGTCGCGTAGTTTCTGTAGCATCGGTATTACCTGGGTGCTCTAACGAATTGAAGGTCTGTGTAAGGATGAATTCGGTTAAGAGGCCTGAATGGGCGACGAAAAAAGGCGCATTCAAGCGCCTTTTCTCAATTCTGAGAGAATAGTTTTCCGGTTTAGTTAAGAGCTTCCTTCAACGCCTTACCAGGTTTGAATGCTGGGACTTTCGCTGCAGCGATTTGAATCGGCGCACCGGTTTGTGGGTTTCGCCCGATACGCGCAGCGCGATCACGGACCGTGAAGGTACCAAAGCCAACCAGTGCTACAGGATCGGCTTGCTTAAGAGAACCAGTAATTGCATCGATCGTGGCATCGAGCGCGCGACCCGCCGAAGCCTTCGAAATATCAGCCGATTCGGCGATTCGGTCAATCAGTTCTGTCTTGTTCACATTTAACCCCTCAGTGGTGTTGACGAATCAGGACGTCCGTTTATTGGTATGTAATTGGATATCCCGAAGGTTCGCGCGGATTTATACCAACACCGTCAGGCCCCTGCAAGCTTGTATCACGACAAATGCCCAGTATTAATGCGGGTTTATCGGCTGCTCGACGTCTGGAGGTGCAAGTTCGGGGAGTACCTCAGGGTCTGCGGCGAGCGCTTTCTGGGTATCGCCGGCAGCATCTTCGACCAGAGGTTCCGGTAGATTTTCCAACGCGATCGCCAGAACATCGTCCATCCATTTCACCGGATAGATG
The DNA here is from genome assembly GCA_965365885.1 of uncultured Gammaproteobacteria bacterium. GTDB lineage: Bacteria > Pseudomonadota > Gammaproteobacteria > Pseudomonadales > Azotimanducaceae > SZUA-309. The sequence goes on along the minus strand of CBDUDJ010000076.1, from coordinate 6,082 downwards.
GTGAGGTTCTCTTTCACATTGTCTGGTATTTCCTTGAGATCCCTTTCGTTTTCCGAGGGAATGATGACGTTTTTAACCCCGCCCCGTTGCGCGGCGAGGAGCTTTTCCTTCAGCCCACCGATCGGCAGAACCTGGCCACGGAGCGTGATTTCACCCGTCATCGCGACATCCGCTCGAACGGCTATGCCGGTCAGCACAGACACCAATGCGGTGCACATTCCTATACCGGCACTCGGACCATCTTTTGGTGTCGCACCTTCCGGCACATGCACATGTAAATCGAACTTCTCGTGAAAATCCCGGGCAATTCCGAGCACCGCGGCGCGGCTGCGCACGAACGTCAATGCCGCCTGAATCGACTCCTGCATGACGTCGCCCAGCGAGCCGGTCTTCGTCTGACGGCCCTTGCCTGGTACCGCGACAGCTTCAATGTTCAGGAGTTCGCCACCGACCTGGGTCCACGCCAGACCCGTGACGATCCCGATCTGATTGGTTTCCTCGGCAAGCCCGTAGGAGAATTTCCGTACCCCGTTGTACGCCTCCACCATCTCTGTGGTGATCTTCACCGCCGCTGAAACCGGCAGGTTCTCAAGTGACTTTTCTTTTACGACTTTGCGAGACAGTTTGGCAATTTCACGCTCGAGTCCCCGCACACCCGCTTCTTTTGTGTAGTAACGAATCAGATGGGTTATTGCATCCTGCTCGATTTCCAGTTCTTTATCCGCCAGACCGTTGTTGGTGGTCTGCTTCGGCACCAGATACTTCGTTGCGATATTGAGTTTTTCATTTTCCGTGTAACCGGGCAGACGGATGACTTCCATGCGATCGAGCAGCGGTGCGGGAATGTTCATCGAGTTGGACGTACAGATGAAAAAAACATCCGACAGGTCATAGTCGACTTCGAGGTAGTGATCGTTGAACGTATTGTTCTGCTCCGGATCCAGCACTTCAAGCAGCGCACTAGCCGGGTCACCACGAAGGTCCATGCCCATCTTATCCACCTCATCAAGGAGGAACAGCGGGTTGCGCACACCGGCCTTGGCCATTTTCTGCAGGATCTTGCCAGGCATGGAGCCGATATAAGTTCTTCGATGGCCGCGAATTTCCGCTTCGTCGCGGACGCCGCCTAGAGCCATGCGAATGAATTCGCGATTGGTCGCACGGGCAATGCTCTCCCCAAGAGAGGTCTTACCAACCCCGGGTGGGCCTACGAGGCACAATACGGGCCCTTTCATTTTCCGCACTCGCGCCTGCACCGCAAGGTATTCGATGATGCGATCTTTGACTTCTTCCAGACCGTAGTGATCCTCATCCAGGATGCGTTGTGCCGCAGCCAGATCGCGCCTCACGCGCGAACGCTTCTTCCAGGGAATGCTGATGATCCAGTCGAGGTAGCCACGCACGACCGTAGCTTCAGCTGACATTGGTGACATCAGCTTGAGTTTGTTCAACTCTGAAAGCGCCTTATCTTTCGCTTCCTTGCCCATCCCGCTGTTGCCAATTTTGGCCTGGAGTTCTTCGATCTCATTGGGCGCCTCTTCGAGATCGCCAAGTTCCTTCTGGATGGCTTTCATCTGCTCGTTGAGATAATACTCGCGCTGGCTTTTCTCCATCTGCTTCTTGACCCGGCCGCGAATACGCTTCTCCATATGAGAGACGTCAATTTCTGCATCCATGAAGCCCAGCAGCACGTCCATGCGTTCCTTGAGTTCGAATGCTTCGAGAATGGCTTGCTTGTCTGTGATCTTCAGTGAGATCTGTGCCGCGATCGTGTCCACGAGGCGAGCGGGATCGTCGATACTCGACAGTGAGGAGAGCACTTCCTGGGGTACTTTTTTGCTGACTTTTACGTACTGCTCGAATTGCTTCATCACGGTACGCAGAAGCGCTTCGCTTTCCCTGGGTTCAGCCTGGGGTTCGTCGATGAGCGTAACATCTGCCTGCATGATTTCATCAAGCAGAACGATGTCCTCGATGCGGCCACGCTGGCCGCCCTCAACAAGCACCTTGACGGTACCATCAGGCAGTTTCAGCAGCTGTAGAATCGTTGCAATTGTGCCGACTTCGAACAGATCTTTGCGTTCCGGCGCATCGACTTCCGAATCTCGTTTAGCAATCAGTAGAATCTGCTTGTCGTCGGCCATGGCGCTGTCGAGCGCTTTTATCGAACTCTGCGTACCAACAAACAGTGGATGAACGCCATGGGGGTAAACCACCATATCGCGAAGCGGCAAAACAGGTAAATTCTTAATCTGAGATTCTCCAGTTGTGCTCGTTGCAGGAAACGAAAGAATGGATCACCGCTTCCGCAATTGAGAGGGACTGTGACTTCTTCGAGGTGCCGGCGCGACGCAAACTGCGATTCGCGTCAGCCCGAATCACTCTTTGGGGACGGCCTGGACTTTGTCGACGTTTTCGTACATCAACATCGGTTCGCTTTCACCGTTGATGACGCTTTCATCGATAACAACTTTGCTAACGGATTCTGAAGACGGAAGAGCATACATAGTCTCAAGTAATACTGCCTCGAGAATCGAGCGTAATCCGCGGGCACCTGTTTTGCGTTCCATGGCTTTCTGGGCGACGGCTCGCAGCGCATCTTCGCGAAAATCGACTTCCACACCTTCCATCTCAAAAAGTTTGGTGTATTGCTTGGTCAACGAATTTTTCGGTTCGGTGAGAATCTTCACCAGCGCTTCGGCGTCGAGTTCCTCGAGAGTTGCTACTACCGGCAAGCGCCCGACAAACTCAGGAATCAGCCCGTAATGAATCAGATCTTCCGGCTCAACCCGCCGGAGAGTTTCACCGATCGTTTTACGATCCGCTTCGCCTTTGACTTCGGCGCTGAAACCAATGCCGGACTTGTCGGAGCGGTCGATGATGACTTTTTCGAGCCCGGCAAACGCGCCACCACAGATGAACAGGATGTTGGAGGTGTCCACCTGGAGAAATTCCTGTTGCGGATGTTTGCGCCCACCTTGCGGCGGCACGGAGGCAACGGTGCCTTCGATGAGCTTGAGCAGCGCTTGCTGCACACCCTCGCCTGAAACATCCCGTGTTATTGACGGGTTGTCTGACTTGCGTGAAATTTTATCGATTTCATCAATGTAGACGATTCCCACCTGCGCGCGCTCGACATCGTAGTCGCACTTCTGCAGCAGTTTCTGGATGATGTTTTCGACATCTTCACCGACGTAGCCAGCTTCGGTCAGCGTCGTGGCGTCGGCAATGGTGAACGGCACGTCCAGCAGTCTTGCAAGCGTTTCAGCGAGCAGCGTTTTGCCGCTGCCGGTTGGGCCAATCAGGAGGATGTTCGATTTTGACAGTTCGACGTCATCTTTCTTGCCAGTGTAGTTCAACCGCTTGTAGTGGTTGTAAACCGCCACTGAGAGAACCTTCTTGGCGTGCTCCTGGCCGATGACGTACTCATCGAGAATGTCGTTGATCTCCTGCGGGATCGGCAGGCGATCGCTTTCCTTCGTCTGAGCGCCTTCGGCGACTTCCTCGCGAATTATGTCGTTACAGAGTTCGACGCACTCATCACAGATGAACACCGAAGGCCCAGCGATGAGCTTGCGAACCTCATGCTGGCTCTTCCCACAAAAAGAGCAGTATAGGAGCTTGCCTGAGTCGTCGCCCTTACCGCTTTCATCCGACATATGTCATTGCCTCTGTCATTGCTTCTCTCGTCTCTTCTTTGCCGTAAAATCGTCCCAATTCAGCAACCCGGCCACGCTCCTAAAGCCCCTGCTCCGGGGTGACTGGCGGGCCTACCTTGCTTCGTTGCTCTGCATTTTGCAAGACCCGTGTATAAGGCCAGATGTAAGGTTCGGACCGGCAATTGCAACGATTTTTTTGCGAAATGTTACTCGCCCACCGCCTTCGCCATGACCTTGCGTGGCTCCTGCACCACGTCGATCAAACCGTAGTCCTTCGCTTCTCCCGGGCTCATCCAGAAGTCTCGATCCGTATCCTCAGCGATGCGCTCGACGGTTTGCCCGGTATGCTCGGCGAGCAACTGGTTGAGTCGTTCGCGCATGAGGAGAATTTCCTTGGCCTGGATTTCGATGTCTGCGGCAACACCCCTGGAGCCACCCGATGGCTGATGAATCATCATGCGTGAGTTCGGCAACCCGTAGCGTTTGCCGGACGTTCCCGCCGCCAGCAGAAATGAGCCCATGCTCGCCGCCTGGCCGATGCACATTGTGCTCACATCGCAACGCAGGAATTGCATTGTGTCGTAAATCGACATGCCGGCGGTGACCGAACCACCCGGTGAATTGATGTAGAGATGGATGTCCTTATCCGGGTTTTCTGATTCCAGGAAAAGCAGTTGGGCAACTACCAGATTGGCTACCTGGTCTTCCACAGGCCCTACCATGAATACGATTCGGTCCTTGAGAAGTCGCGAGTAAATATCGTAGGCGCGTTCGCCACGAGCGGATTGTTCGACAACCATCGGCACGAGGCCAAGATTGGAAATCTCCGGCAGTGTTGGATCGTTCATAGTATTCCTCTCAAAAAATTCGTGGTGCCTGCAGTCGGCTACCGGGCGTTCAGACGGGATTTTCCGCATCTGCGTCATCAGCTGCATCGCCAGCAGGTGGTGCGCTAGCGCTACCGTTGATGACCGCGCTGTAACTGGCTGCAATTATCTCAACGTTTGCCTGATCTAATATGTGGTCTACGACCTGATCTTCCAAGACCGCCATCTCAATCTGTTGAAGTTGTTCGGCGTTGCCGTAGTAATGGTTGATTACCTGCTGCGGTTCAGCATAACCGGCAGCCATAGTCTCGATGCGTTCCTTGACTCGATCGGCTGCAGGTTCGAGATTCGCCGAAGAGACAACTTCGTTGACAATCAGCCCAACCGCCACGCGTCTTTCCGCCTGCTCCTGGAACAGGTCGTCCGGCAAGTCTATGTCCGGCGCGCCCTTGCCCTGGCCATACATCTGAAACTGCTGCAGCATCTGATTTTTCAGAACCTCGATTTCACGGCTGATCATGGCGCTGGGCAATTGCAGGGTATGCAGCGTATGGAGTTGATCCATGACCTGTGTTTTGAGCTGATTGTTCAACGCCGCGTCGAGTTCGCGTTGCATGTTCGCAAGAATCTCTTCGCGGAAGGCCTCCATCCCACCGTCTGCAACGTCGAACCCTTTGAAGAATTCGTCATTGAGTTCCGGCAGCTCCGATTCTTCTACCTTTTTGACGGTTACGCTGAAGGAAGCCGTCTTTCCGCGCAATTCTTCGGTCTGATAATCCTCAGGGAACGTCGCGCCAAACTCAGCCGCTTCAGCTACCGTCAAACCGCGCACACCCTTGTCGAAATCTTCGATCATCTGGCCTGCGCCGACAACGAAAACGACATCCTCACCTGCGCCGCCGGCAAATGCCTCACCATCAATCGTCCCACTGAAATCGAGCGTGACCTGATCGGCATCCTGGGAGGGTCGTTCGACGCTCGCCCAGGTCTTACGTTGCTCTCGCAGCTGCTCGATCATCTCAGCGACGTCGGATTCGGTAATATCCGCCTGCGGCTGTTTGACGACGACCTTCCCGAGGTCAGCCAGTTCGACCAGCGGAAATACCTCGAAGGTCGCTGTGAATTCGAAGTCGAGGCCTGGGTCCATCTTGAGGACCTGCAGGCTCGGTGAACCGGCCGGTGCCAGCTCCTCACGTTGAATGGCTTCGACAAAACTCGATTGCATCAGCTCACCCGCCACCTCAGCACGGACAGACGGACCGTAGCGCCGACGGATTTCTTTCAGCGGAATCTTGCCGGGACGATAGCCCGGTAACCGGACCTGACCGGCCGCCTTTCCCAGACGGCTGGTGATCTGATCCTCGAATGTCTCTGAGGGGACCGAAATGGTCAGCCGCCGCTCCAGGCCGCTGGTGGTTTCAATGGAAATCTGCATAGTTCTCGTCAGCGTTCAGTGTGTGATCAACGGACACGTTCATCCAGGGTTATCTATCGTTCGTAGCCGATTGATCGATGATTGAATGGGGTGGACGATGGGGCTTGAACCCACGACCGCCGGGATCACAACCCGGAGCTCTACCAACTGAGCTACGCCCA
>CBDUDJ010000075.1:0-7795 GCA_965365885.1 uncultured Gammaproteobacteria bacterium | reverse complement strand
AGGTGGCGTGTCAGTCCGGTCATGCTGTCAGCTATGGTTGAGCTGCCGGATCACAGGCAGGAGCTGGTCGATGAACTGCCGGGTTTGATCGATGAACTCCGCAGTATCTGCAGCAATGGGTCGCAAAACAAATTTGTGGACGCCGACCCTGTGGAAGGCCAGAAGCAATTCCATCATTTCAGTGGTGCCACCGATTGCGCTCAGCGTACTGGCATCCTTACCCAGACGTGCTGTCAGCAGTTCGTGGTACTTCCGGCAGATCGGTTCATCAGGGTCTCCGAAGCGAAAAGCGAATCCGGCACCGTAGTGATCGTCGTCGATCTGGCGCTCATAGCCTGGCAGCGCGGTTTTGATCGCCGCGATGACGGGGGCCACTTCCTCGGGTGATTCGAGGCCGGCCTGCCAGCCGGTACCCCACTTGGCAGTTCGTTGAACGGCCTGCTCTGCGGATCCGCCCACCCATAGCGGTAAAGGCTGTTGGACCGGTCGCGGCGCTATGGTTGCATCGGTCAACTCATAATACTCTCCCTTCAGCGTTACCGACTCGTCGCGCCACAGACGGGTCAGTATTTCCAGGCCTTCCTCGGCTCGCCTGCCGCGGCCTCGTGTCGGTGTGCCGGTTGCTGTGTAATCACGCGATCGGGCGCTGCCTACACCGAATGCTGGCAACAGCCGGCCGTTGCTGAGCACGTCTATCGTGGCGCAGGCTTTGGCGGTGATGACGGGATCGCGCAGGCCGAGGCTTGCCACGTTCATGCCGAACTTCAGCTTGCGCGTGCGACCCGCAAGTGCTGCCATCACGGACATACACTCCAGATTGGCATCGGCTCCTATGATCCGGTCGCTCTGCCAGATCGAGTCCACGCCGCTGGCATCGCACAAATCCACCCATTCCCAGAAACCGTCCGCATCTGCGAACGGGAAATTAGCAATTCCAAGACCGGCACTGATCGTCATGAGAGATTTCCAACTGCAGTTGGCCGCCGATTATACCCTCTGCTTGCGATATCGAACTGATCGCGCAGTCGGTCGCCAAGCATGTTGCAGGACCACACCGTTAAGCCCATCGCAAGCGCGGGAAAAAACAAAGTCCAGGGTGCTGATTCCATGCTCTGCGCGCCATCGGCGATCAGCACCCCCCAGCTCGTGTCGGGTTCCTGAATGCCAAGGCCCAGAAAGCTGATAAAGCTCTCCGCAAGTATCACGCCGGGTACAGTCAGGGTGGCGTAGACGAGGGCAGGTCCGGCGACATTGGGGATGATGTATTTGAAGATGATGCGCGTTTGCGATGCACCCATACTGCGGGCGGCGCTGATGTAAGTCTGGGCCCGCGCGCGGAGAGTCTGACCTCTGACTATCCGCGCGATATCGAGCCAGAAAACGGCTCCCAGCGCCAGAAACAGGAGCGCAGGATTGCGCCCGAATACGACGACGAGCAGTATCACGATCAGGATGAAAGGCAGCGCGTACAGCGTGTCAACGAGGCGCATCAGAATCTGATCGAGACGGCCGCCGACGTAACCGGACAACGCGCCGAATGGGACCCCTATAAGTACGCTAACGAGCGTCGCGATGAGGGCGACTCCCAGCGAGATCCTGGCACCCAGCATGATCCGCAGCAGCATGTCGCGGCCGATGAGATCTGTACCAAGCCAGTGCGCCGCACTCGGTGCTGCCTCGAGCGCATCCCAGTCCATTGCGTCGGCGTCCCATGGACTAAGCAACGGTCCAAACAGGGCGGCCGCGATGATCACCAGCAACCAGCCGGAGCAGATACGAGCGATTGTGGAGCCAACCGCGGCCTGCAGAAACGCGTTGAACATCAATGCAGCTCGATTCGTGGATCCAGCCGTTTGTAGCTGAGATCCACGAGCAGGTTGAACAACAAAATGAAGGCGGCGTAGACCACGACCACGCCCATGACGAGTGTGTAATCCCGGTTGAGGGCGGCCTGGACAAAGTAGCGACCTATACCCGGCAGGTCGAACACCTGTTCGATGACTACCGACCCCGTGAGTAACGCCGCGGCCGCCGGTCCCAGATACGTAAGCACGGGTAACAGCGCGATCGGTAGAATATGGCGCGTAACTATGCGGCCGCGCGGCAGGCCTTTTGCAAGCGCTGTCACCACATGGGGCTCAAGCCGGGTCTCCGCGACGCTGCCGCGGGTGAGACGTGCGATGGCCGCGGTAAACGGTAACGCAAGCGCGATTGAGGGCAACACATAGTGTGCGGGGCTGCCGATTCCGCCGGCCGGCATCCAGCCGAGCCAGACGCCGAACAGCAGCACGAGTGTGGGCGCCAGAACGATCGATGGCACCGCGAGGCCTAAGTTTGCCGAACCCATGACCACCGTATCGATTCTGGAACCGGTTGCCAGACCCGCGCGGACACCGAGTGCTATACCGCTGCTCAGGGCAATGATTAAGGCAAGGCCTCCCACAGTGAGGCTGACCGGCAAGCCTGCGGTGACAAGTTCATTAACGCTGAAGTCCTTTTGTTTGAAAGATGGGCCGAGATCTCCCTGACTAATCATGACAAGATAGTCAACGTACTGTTCAGCAACGGGTTTATCCAGGTTGTACGCGGCCAGCAGATTGGCTTCCACATCGGGCGGCAGACGCCGGTCGCCATCAAATGGACCTCCGGGAGCGAGGCGCATGAGGAAGAACACCACGGTTACGATAACCCAGAAGGTGAACAGCGTAAGAAGTATTCGCGTGATCAGATAGCGCGCCAAAACCTACTGCCAGGAGAGAAATCGTGCAGGATGAGTGTCGCGGGCGTTCTCGAACCAACCACCAATGGTTGGGCTGACGAGGCGCCGGATACCAACCGAGTACAGTGGTACAACCGGATAGCTGGTCATCACCAGCGTCTCGGCCTGTCGCAGCACGCGATTTCGCTGCGTCACATCACTGTGGGTGCGCGCCTGCGCCATCAACTCGTCGAACTCCTTGTTTCGATAGCGGCCGTAGTTGACGGCGCCGGTGTCAGAGACGAGCAGGCCCAGATAGTGCTCTGCGTTGTTTTCGCCAAACCAACCGGCTTGTGCTACCTGAAAGTCGCCCTGCCGTAGGTCGCTGAAGTGAACCTTGAGCTCTGTGTGGTGCAGTTGGGTCTCAACGCCGATTCGTTTCCAGAACGCAGCGATTGCCAGATTGCTGCGCTTGGCGTCCGCGCCGCTGACGTAACGCAACGTCAAACGCAAGGGGTTAGAGGCATCGTAGCCTGCGTCGGCGAGGAGCGCGCGGGCTTTTTCGAGCCTTTCATCGGGCGTCAACCCGACGTTGTTCACAACATAATGTGGCATGGGCGGTGAGTCGTAATCGGCAACCAGTGCCGGGACGAAGCTCAAGCTTGCGTAGTTCCCTGCGCGTTGCACTTTGTCGGTAAGAACTTCGACCTCTACCGCCAGTGCCAGCGCCTCGCGCGTGCGAGCATCGTCAAAGGGCGGCTGCGTCGTGTTGAAGACGAGGTATACGATGGAAAGCAGAGGTGACAGGCGCAGATGCGCCGGAATGCGGTCCTCGACCGACTCGAGCTCGCTTGCGGGAAACGTGCTGATAGCGTGCATTTCGCCGCTACGATAACGATTGTAAGCGTTCTGATCGTTTGCCAGCGGATGATAAAAAATCTGCTTGATCGGCGGTGCTGCGAAGAAATGACGATTGGCGACGAGTTCGACCTGGGCTTGTGGGCGCCAATCGGTGAGAACATATGCGCCGTTGGACACCCAGTGTTCGGGCTTAACCCAGTCGTCACCGACTGCAGCAATGATATGGCGCGGTACCGGGTAACCTGTCGGGTAGAGGAGGCGTTCGGCCAGATGTGGATACGGCGCTTCGAGTTCCAGCAGCAACGTGTCCGGCCCCTGTGCCGTCACGCCAAGTTGCTCTGGCGGCAGGCGTCCGGCGTTGACAGCTTCTGCGTTGCGAATCGGGTAGAGGAAATACGCCAGGCTCGCGGCGGTCGCAGGATCGAGCAGGCGCCGAAACGAGTAGACGAAGTCTGCGGCGGTCAGCGGTTGACCGTCCGACCATTTGAGTCCCTCGCGCAGCTTGAATGTCCAACGCAATCCATCTTCGCTGGTCGACCAGGACAGCGCTGCGCCAGGGACAATCTCACCGCGCGCGTTGAACGTTGTAAGACCGAGGAATAGATCGGTGAGGATCGTTTCTTCCAGGCGGAGATTGTAGCGATGCGGGTCCAGAGTCTGGGGCTCGCCGGAATTTCCCAGGTGCAGCGCCTGAGCGTTGCCGATGCTGGCATTGCAGCCTGCCACCAGGCAGACAAGGCAGACGCACCAGCTTGCGAATCGAACGTGCATGGCGCCACCTTACTCAATGGCACTGGCCTGCCACAAGCGTACGGCCGCCCCCCGGTGCGCCCGCGCCCCCCGGTGCGCCTCGAAGCCTGTTGAAGCGTCTGTGTAAGCCGCCCACAATGCCTGGTATGAAGGACATATCGGCGGCTGAAGACTGTCAGCTGATTGCGGACATCGGTGCGACACACGCGCGGCTCGCGATCGTGGACCAGACCGGTTGGCGCAGCGCAACATTTGCCACGACCGAGTACGCCACCGCAGCGCAGCTGCTTGAGGCTGCTGCTGCACAACTAGGCTATACGCAGTTGCGTGGCAGCTGTTTCGCTGTCGCGGGGCCGGTGTTCGAGGGCTCAGCAACGATTACCAACGGGCACCTCAAATTTGTCACCACGGAACTGGCGGCGTTGCTCGGCTGTCCGGTAAAAGTCGTCAATGATTTCTATGCGATCGGTTGCGGCATTCCTGTGTTCAGCGATCTGCTGCAACTGGGTGGCAGCGCTGAGAGCGGCGCTGATGCTGTGAAAGTCGTGCTGGGTCCGGGCAGCGGGCTGGGTATGGCCATTATTGTGCCCGCACGAAGTGGCTGGCAGGTTCTTCCCTCCGAAGGTGGCCATGCGGATCTTGCGCCGGGTAATCCACTCGAGCAGGAAATACTGTCTCTGCTGCAGGTGAAACACGAAAACGTCTGCTGGGAGACTGTTCTTTCAGGTCCCGGTCTTGTGAACCTTTATGAAGTCGTCTGCCAACTGTGGGGTAGCGAGCCGCACGCCGCCACACCTGAATGGATCAGCGCGCAAGGGGTCGCCGCTGATGATCCGATCTGTCATCAGACTCTGGATCTGTTCTTTGGTCTCCTTGGCGCCGCAGCCGGTAACCTGGCCCTGACTGTCTGCGCTCATGGCGGGGTCTACATTGGCGGCGGCATCGTTCCGGCGTTGCGGGATTTTGCAGTCGAAAGTCCGCTGCGCAGACGCTTCGAGGAACGCTGCGGGCTTGCAGATTTTGCTGAAGATATTCCTATTTATTTAATTCTCGATGAAAATCCCGGCCTCATTGGTGCGTTGGCTTGTTTAAATAACGATTTGGAGACTAAAGCTAACGATGATCTGAAACATGATCTGAAACATGAATTGCAGGAGCAGTCCCGTGGCGCATGAAATCGAGTATGTGATTCACGGAGACTCGATGCAGTACGTCGAGATCGAGCTGGATGCAGGCGAGACCGTGATCGCCGAGGCGGGAATGATGATGTACATGACTGCTGGGATCGATTTCGAAACGCGTCTGGGAGATGGGTCCGAAAGCGGAGTGATTGGAAAGCTCTTCGGTGCTGCAAAAAGGGCACTTACCAGCGAATCGCTCTTCTTAACGCATTTCACCAACGCCCAAAAAGCGGTAGCTCATGTCGCGTTTGCAGCGCCATACCCGGGCCAGATCATGCCGGTGGATCTCGCGCTGACAGGTGGCGAAATAGTTTGTCAGAAAGATGCATTTCTCTGCGCGGCAAAAGGCACGAAGCTATCCATTGCGTTCAGCAAGAAACTGGGTGCAGGATTTTTCGGTGGTGAGGGTTTTATTCTGCAGAGCCTCGAAGGCGATGGCAAAGTTTTCCTGCACGCTGGAGGCACGGTCGTGGAGCGCCAACTGAATGCCGAAAAGTTGCTGGTGGATACCGGGTGCCTCGTGGGCTTCGAAGCGGGAATCGACTACGACATTGAACTGTCCGGCGGGTTGAAGTCCATGATGTTCGGTGGCGAAGGACTGTTCCTCGCAACGCTGGAAGGTCGTGGCAAGGTGTGGTTGCAATCCCTGCCATTCGCCCGTCTCGCGGACCGCGTGCTGGAAAATGCGGTCCATCTCAAGCGAAAGGGTGAAAGCTGACTAGTCGCCGAATGCTTTGATCACGTCGACCAGGAATGCATCCTGGCGCCAGCGCACTCCCTGAGGGTTCACACCGGTTCGCACAACGACCATGTCCTGGGTCGGCACGATAGTCGCAAGCTGGCCTTTGTTGCCCGAGGATGTGTAAGTCCCCGGTGGCACTCCTTCGAGCTGATCGAGCAACCAGAATTGCGCGCCGTAGCTCTGGCGCCCTTCGCGGGCCGGCAAGCTCGGTGCCGGCCGGGCCACGAAACTCGTCCAGCCTTCCGGCAACAGACGCTCGCCGTTCCAGATACCGTCATTCAGATAGAGCAGGCCGAACCGTGCCAGATCGCGTGCGGTCGTGTAGATCTGACTGGAACCGATAAAATTACCCAGGTGATCGGTTTCCATCCAGGTGTTGTACATGCCGATTCGATGAAACAGCTCATCGTAGGGATAACGTAGATATCTGAGGTCATCCGCGAGTGCATGGCGCAATGCCCGCAGGAGTAGCAGCGTGTCGTTGTTCGCGTATTTCCAGCGCACCCCGGGTTCTGCTTCGAGGTGGGTTGTGGTCGCAGCACTGATCACATCCTGTCCGGCGAAGTACAGCGCGTTCGTATTGGAGCCTTCGCTCCACAGACCACTGGACATGGCCAGCAGATCTCTTGGAATAATGGCCTTGCGGGGATCGCCCGGTCCCTGCCATTCCGGAATCGTGACGGGAGCATCGAGGTCCATCAACCCCTGGCTTGTCGCGATTGCCACGAGCGTAGCCGAGATGCTTTTAGCGCTGGACCAGGTTCGATAACCCTGGTGAACGCCGAATCCCGGGCGATATCTTTCAGCCACAATTCTGCCGTTGCGAACAATGATGATGCCGATTGTGAGATTGTTCTCGCCATAGGAATGGCCATCGAACGCACGGTCTAGAAGTTGGCTCTGGGCGGTATTCAGATGCGTGGTAACTTTGTCGCCCAGCGGAAAGTCTACGCTCGGATCATGCGCCGGAAGTTCGCGGCTGACGTAAGGCAGTCGTGGGACATCGGCTTCCTGCCAGTGTGGCGGCAGCACCGTGCAACCCATCGTGTCACGGTATGCGGCAATGCTGCTGTAACCGCGGCCGTCGCTTGCCCGCACAAGCCGGCGGGATTCATCTATTTCCGGTATCGGCAGTTCAAGTGTACGGGTATCAGCCAGTTCAACCTCCAGGATGTCTGCCAGTGGACGGTGCATGGCGAAGTGGGCCGAACAGGTGAAAAGCGCTCTGAAACCGGCGGCGATCGCCGGGTCAGCGTAAGCGGCAGCACCACCGGGCAGCTGATAGCCCTGGCTCCACGCGGGGCTCGCAACGAAGAGCGCCAGCGCGACAAGCGCTATTTCGACGGGCGAGTTTAGCAATCGGTTCCTGTGTATGATCCAGGCCATGGGCTGATTTGATGCCGCTGGGCGAGGATGCGCAAGGGGGGGCAATGGCTGCAGTGAAGGGTGAATTGAAGATCAGTATCGGTATCGGCGGGGCCGCTTCGGGTAGCCGGCGGGATTTTCACGACCAGGTCGACTATGTCGTGGAAGCGGAAAGTCTCGGGGTGGATACGGTCTGGA
>CBDUDJ010000074.1:0-7821 GCA_965365885.1 uncultured Gammaproteobacteria bacterium | reverse complement strand
AGCCTCTTCTTGGAAGTGTGCAACGATTCGTGGCACCGCATTGTGATCCAACTGTAAATCTGTATGTCGGCTATTGGGATCATACAGACGGCATGGTCCACAGTCGATGGCCGATCACTGCGCGTGGTTGTTCCTGGTAAATTGAGATAGAAAATGGAGGTTCTCGGTGCTTGAGATTGTTCAGTCGGGCGGCTGGCTTATGGTACCCATACTGTTGTGCAGCATTCTGGCGGCGGCGATAAGCGTTGAACGTTTCTGGACGTTGCAACGGACACGAATCACGCCGAAGAATCTTCTGGCGCAGGTTTGGAGCTCGCTGAAAGCCGATGATATGGATACGCAGAAACTTCGTGATTTACGCAACAACAGCCCATTAGGGCAGGTACTGGCTGCGGGAATCGCCAACGCGAAACGTAGCAGAGATATCATAAAGGAAGCGATGGAGGAGGCTGCCGGGCAGGTGGGTCACGACCTCGAACGCTATCTAACTTCTCTCGGCATCATCGCTTCCATCTCTCCCCTCATAGGTTTGCTTGGCACGGTCGTTGGGATGATCAAGGTCTTCACCGCGCTGATGCTGGAAGGTGCAGGTAATGCCAATGTGCTGGCCGGAGGGATTTCCCAGGCGTTGATCACCACCGCGGCGGGACTGTCCGTAGCAATCCCTGCGCTTATTTTCCATCGTTTTTTTCTCCGCCGCGTAGAAGAACTGGTTGTCACGATGGAACAGGAAGCCGGTAAGCTTGTGGATATCCTGCAGGGCGATAAAGAAGAAGAGCCCCGGCTATGAAATTCGCACGAAGAGGCAGCAGCGAAGCCACGGTCGAGCTGACGCCGCTGATCGACGTTGTATTCCTGTTACTCATTTTCTTCATGGTTTCCACCACTTTCATTCGTGAAACTCAGTTAAAGATTGATCTGCCTGAGGCATCGGGGGAACTGCAGGAGATCGAGGACGATCTGCTCGAAATTACCATCGACAAGATTGGTGACTACGCGGTCAATGACCGGTTGTTGGTGAATAATGAAATACGCACGCTCGTGCGAGCGCTACAGGAAGTACTCGTCGAACGCGAAGGTGCTTCACGGGTCATCGTGACGGCGGATGCAAATACACCTCATCAGGCGGTTGTTCGCGCCATGGATGCTGCCGGTAAGGTCGGGCTGACCCACATCAGCATCACCACCCAGCAGCCTACGGAGGAGTAGCCGTCGAAGCGGAAGCTCAATCCAGCGAGACTCCTGCGAAGCAAAGTGCTTCTGCGGCGCAAAGCGACTGGGCTACGTATCGTCGCCTGCTGCGCTATATCCGGCCTTACTGGCTCCTATTCGTTGTTGCAGTGGTTGGTTTTCTGCTGGGTGGCGGCGCCGAAGCATACTTCGCAACGCTTCTAGGCGATCTTGTCGACAGCCTGGGTGAGCGGATTGCCGAGGCGAGCCTGCTGATTCCAGTGTTGATGCTCATCACTGCCGTTGCTCGTGGTTTTGGCGCGTTTGTGGGAGAAGTGCTGCTCAGTCAGATCTCGTTCAGTGTCGTGCACAATATTCGGACACAGCTGTTCGATCAGTTGCTGCGGATGCCCAGTGCCTACTTCGATGCAAGCTCACAGGGTCACATCGTGTCGCGGATCACCTACAACGTTGCTCAATTGCGCAGCGCTGGAACCGATGCTCTGAAGTCCGTTGTTTCCGACGGTGGTAAGACTTTTGTCTACGTGGGAACCATGCTTTACCTATCGTGGAAGTTAACGCTGATTTTTGCAGCTACAGCTCCGATCGTTGCCCTGGTCGTCCTCTATGCAAGTCGCAGATTTAGACGCATCAGCAGACGTATCCAGAATTCTATGGGGGATGTTACTCATGTAGCTTCGGAAACCGTTGCCGGCTATCGCGTAGTAAGAGTTTTTGGTGGCGAGAACTACGAGCGTGATCGATTCAGTAAATCGAGCCACTACAACCGAAGACAAAACCTCAAGATGGTGGTCACGAAAGTATCGAGCACGCAAACGATCCAGATTTTCGTCGCGACCGCGTTGTCGGTTCTCGTTGCAGTGCTATACGAACCGGAAATCAGCGGCGAGCTGTCCACAGGCGACATGGTCACGTTTTTGACCCTTGCCGGTTTACTCACCCGACCGATTCGCAAACTCACAGAGGTGAATGCCACCCTGCAGCGTGGTCTGGCGGCAGCGGAGGACGTTTTCGGTCAGTTGGACCAGCCAGCAGAGAGCGATGAGGGTGAGCTTGATGCAGAGCGAGTCCAGGGCAGAATCGAGTTTCGTGATCTGAATTTTACTTACGATCAAGGCAGCGGTGCAGTTCTCAAATCACTCAACGTAACCATAGAAGCCGGTCAGACAGTTGCGCTCGTTGGTAAATCCGGCAGCGGTAAATCTACGTTTGCCAGTTTGATACCGCGCTTTTATGAGCCTGACTCGGGCAGCATTCTTCTCGATGGAGAGCCGCTCGACAACTACAGGCTGACAAGCCTACGAAGACAGATCGCGCTGGTGACTCAGCAAGTCACGCTTTTCAACGATACGCTGGAACGTAACATCGCGTATGGTGCCTTGAGCGACGTGTCTGCCGAGCAGATCGACGACGCGGTCAAGCGCGCACATGCCGACCCTTTCATAGACGACCTGCCGCTGGGTCTGCAGACAGTGGTCGGTGATGATGGGGTTCTGCTCTCCGGTGGCCAGAGACAGCGCGTTGCGATCGCCAGAGCGCTGCTCAAAGACGCACCTGTACTGATTCTCGATGAGGCTACCTCTGCCCTGGATACGACCTCGGAGCGTCATATTCAGGCCGCACTCGAAGAGGTAATGCGTGGCCGGACCACCATCGTGATTGCCCATAGACTTTCGACCATCGAAAACGCAGACGTCATTCTGGTGATGGATGAAGGTCGCATTGTGGAATCAGGTGACCATGAAAGTCTGTTGGCTCTGGATGGCACTTATGCCGGCCTCTACAACGCCCAGTTTGAAGACGAAGCCACTGCACGAACGCCAGTCGAACAGGTGAAATCCAGATTACCGCACGTCTCAATCGCACTCCCTGGTGCAGAAAGAACATTAGGTTCGTTCTCTCGTGCGTGGTATTCGGGTGCCTGGTGGCTGAAGCTTCTCCTACCGTTGTCGTGGTTGTTTGCAAAAATCGCTGCCCGTCGACGACTGCAGTATCTGACTGGCGAGAAAACCTCCTGGCGGGCATCGGCCCCAGTCATAGTGGTGGGAAATATCACGGCAGGTGGTACCGGCAAAACACCCTTCGTCATATGGCTGGCGGCTCGACTGCAGACCATGGGGTTTCGTCCTGGAATCGTCTCGCGCGGCTATGGCGGTCGTTCTGGCAAGACCCCGCAACGCGTTTCGCCCGACAGCAATCCCGAGCAGGTGGGCGATGAGGCGCCGATACTTGCTGCTCGCACGGGTCTGCCGGTTGTCGTGTGCACAGATCGCAGCGCTGCGGTCAAAGAAGTCATCGAGGCTCACGGCTGCGACATCGTGGTAACCGATGATGGTTTGCAGCACTACGCGCTGGCTCGAGATGTCGAGATAGCCGTCGTCGACGGTCATCGCGGTATCGGCAACGGAGCCTGTCTGCCAGCAGGACCTCTACGGGAACCCGTGTCACGTCTTGCGGAGGTGGACTGGGTCATCAGCACCGGGCGACCATCGGGCCTGCACCCTGAGGAATCTCTGATGCGCGTCGTCCCGCTGCGATTTGTCAGGCTTACTTCCGCTGGAGCACCATCTTCGGCAGGACAGTCGCCGGAGCAGTCGCTGAGTTGCGATGAGTTCGTCTCACTCTACTCAAACGTGAATGCAGTGGCTGGTGTTGGCAACCCCGTTCGATTTGCGCAGACGTTGCGCGACTTGCATCTCAATCCATCGCTCCATGCGTACGACGACCACCATAAGTTTGATGGCTCGGAACTCGTGTTCGAAAATGACTGGCCAATCGTCTGCACGGAGAAGGATGCGATTAAGATCTCTGAATTGACCGAATTTGAACGTGACGTGTGGTATCTGGAAATCGATGTCGAGCTCGATGTGGACGCCGATCAACGACTTGAATCACTTCTCCTTGAGCACGGAATTTCCCGTCAATGAGTGCGTTCAACGTGGTCATCCCCGCCCGCTATGAATCAACTCGATTGCCGGGTAAGCCTCTGTTGGATATAGCAGGCTTACCGATGATCGTCCGGGTGGCCGAGCGCGCGGTCGCATCCGGTGCACGGGAGGTCATCGTGGCGACAGATGACCAGAGAATAGTAGAAGCAGTTGAAGGTGCTGGTTACAAGGCCGTTCTGACTCGGGCGGATCACGCTTCCGGCTCTGATCGGGTTATGGAAGTGGTTACAACCAGTGGCTGGAGCGAAGACGAAATTGTCCTGAATGTACAAGGCGACGAGCCGCTGATTCCACCCGGAGTTATTTCGCAGCTCGCGCAGCGGCTGGCTGCAAACGACTCTCTTGCGGCTGCCACCCTCTGCGAACCCATCGAAAATCGCGCAGCGCTGTTCGATCCGAACGTGGTCAAAGTAGTGAGATCCCGCGATGGGCTCGCGCTGTATTTTTCGCGTGCGCCAATCCCCTACGACCGGCGATCATTCGTCGAGGAATCGGCGAGTCTGGCGCCCGATCGTCACTGGTGGCGGCATATCGGTGTATATGCGTACCGGGTCTGGGGCCTCACTCGCTTCGTTGGCTTGCCTGTCAGCGAACTCGAAACCACCGAGTCGCTGGAGCAGCTGCGTTTACTCGACAACGGCATGGATATGCTCGTTGAGGAAGCCGCTGAATCCGTGCCAGGCGGCATTGATACACCAGCTGACCTCAAACGGATTAGGGCGCTGCTGGCGGCCGATTGAAGGCTAGCGAGTTCCTGTCCAGAATGGACAAGAACTAACGTGGGGCCATTCGAATGCCGCCATCCAGCCGGATGGTTTCGCCGTTGAGATAGGGATTTTCAATAATCTGTTGCGCGAGCAACGCGTATTCGGGTGCCTCACCGAGGCGCTTCGGGAACTGGACCATCTCGATGAGCGGGTCACGAACGTGATCCGGCGCGCCCGCCATCATTGGTGTCTCGAAGATTCCGGGTGCGATCGTGCATACCCGGATGCCGGAACGACCGAGATCGCGAGCAACAGGTAGCGTCATTCCGGCCACACCGGCTTTGCTCGCGGCGTATGCTGCTTGGCCGATCTGACCATCGAACGCGGCCACCGACGCGGTGTTGATGACCACGCCGCGTTCATTGTCCGCATTGTCGGGTTCGTTGTTCTGCATCTGGGCGGCGCACAATCGCAGGGTGTTGAATGTGCCGATCAGATTTACCTGGATCACGAAGTTGAACATCTTCAGCGGCATGGCTCCCTCTTTGCTCAGAGTTCGCGCTGCGGCGCCGATACCTGCACAGTTCACATTTACATGAATGGCACCAAAGGTTTCCATTGTTTTTGTAACAGCGGTTTCGACAGATTCCTCCTCGGTAACGTTGACGGTAAATCCGCTGGCACTGGAACCGAGTTCTTCCGCCGTCTGCGCAACAAGATCTTCATTGAGATCGAAGAGGGCGACTTTGCCACCCTGGTTGATTACCATTTCCGCAGTCGCCCTGCCTAAGCCCGATGCGCCGCCGGTAATCACGGCGACTTTGTTATTCAAATCCACAGATGCGCTCCTGTTCAGCCAGATAATTTATATTGAGTTGCAGTTTGTAGTGAGTCGATGAGTAAATGAATGCGAAGCCGGAAATTATACCGCAAGCTGCGTTTCGGCATGTAGCTGACTATTTGAACGACACAGAAGCTCGTGAGCTGTTCACCTGGTTACAGACACGCACGGCATGGCGGGAAGAACGGATCCAGATGTATGGACGCAACATCCGGGTGCCCAGACTGGTGAGCTGGTACGGAGATACGGGTCTTAGTTACCGTTACAGTGGCAACAACCATGTTGCGAGCGGCTGGCCTGAACTGCTCGGAGCACTGCGCAGCCGGCTTAGCGGGTTCGCCGGGACACAATTTAATTTCGTATTGCTCAATCGCTACAGAACTGGCGCGGATTACATGGGCTGGCATGCCGACGATGAAGCTGAAATGGGATCACAGATTGCCTCAGTGAGTCTGGGGGCAACACGCAGGTTTGTCCTGGAGGATGTCACCGGTGGCAAAAACATGATTGAGCTGGCGCATGGCTCGTTGCTGACCATGCAGGCGAACGTGCGGCACTGCCTGCCCAAGACCTCCCGCCAGGTGGCTGAACGGATCAATCTTACGTTCCGCAGAATTGTGCGGAACTCATGAGCCCTGCACCCGTGCAAAACACGCTTGGCGTGAGCTGTGTCGCACCGTTGGCAGCGGAGGTCCATTCGGTTGCAGAGTTGCGGGATTTTTATGCGCAGCCAGGCAATGAATCGGCCCGCGTCCTCGGTGAAGGCAGCAACGTCGTACTCGCCCCGCAGCTGGATTGTCCGGTTTGCATCATGCGGATTCGAGGGTTGGAACTGCGCGAGGATGGTAACCAGCACGTCGATGTAATCGCAGGTGCGGGTGAGAACTGGCATGGTCTGGTGCGCTGGAGTCTGGGTCAGGGTCTTTATGGATTGGAAAACCTGTCGCTTATCCCGGGCAGTGTGGGCGCAGCACCGGTGCAGAACATCGGGGCCTATGGTGCGGAATTAGCAGAGTTTTTCGTGGAGCTGACAGCGTTGGATATGCGCACCGGCAACATGGTCGTAATGGACCGCGCCAGTTGTGAGTTTTCCTACCGGGACAGCTTGTTCAAATCGAGCGGCACAGATGGCCGCAGGTTCGTGATCACCGGCATCACTTTGCGACTCTCGCGCCAGGCAGCGCCGCGTACGACCTATCCGGACATCCAGCGGGAGTTGGAGAACCTTGGCATCGCCCAACCGTCACCGGAGCAGGTCGCTGACGCGGTGATACGCGTCAGGCGGCGCAAATTGCCTGATCCCAGCGTTACCCCCAATGCGGGCAGCTTCTTCAAGAATCCACAATTGGATCGGGCACACGCCAAGCGGATACGCAGTGATTATCCACAGCTGAATCAATATGAGACGGCGGATGGCAGTAAGTTATCGGCCGCACAACTGATAGATCTGTGCGGCTGGAAAGCCCGGGATACGGGACCGGTGGGCGTCTGGCAGCGACAACCGCTGGTGCTGGTCAATCCCCGGCGTTGCGATGGCCGCAGCGTGCTCAAACTCGCCGAAGCCATCCGGGAAGACGTCTCCGCGCAATTCGGCATCCGGCTCGAAATTGAGCCGGATATCGTCGGTTTCGATTGATCGTCTTACTTGGGAAGAATTCCCTCTTCCTGTAATTGCGCTTCGCGCTCCCGGCGTTTGACCTCCCGCGGATCGTTGGCAGCGCGCGGGACAGGACCAGACGCTTCTTCCGGTACAGCTGCTTCAACTACCGTTTCGACTTCCGGAGAGCTGAGGGCTCCCTCAGCTGCGTCCGCTGCAGTTTCATCTGCTGCGGTATCCGCCCGGTCGCTCGTGGGTTGCGCTTCAGGTGTTTCGGCCGCAACTGTTTCAGCAGCTGCGGTTTCCTGCGCGCTGCTATCGCCGGCACTCGTGTTGGCTTCCTGCGATACCTCTGATGCCTGCGTGTCGGCTTCGCTGGTTGCCATCGCTATTGCCTGTTCGGGCACTTCCGGTTCCGTTGGCTTGCTGTTGGCCGCAGCGGCTTCAGTCGCTGCAGCAGTGCTCTGTGCGGCTTGCTTCGGCGGTCGGTTTGGTTGCTCGTTCCCAGCACCTTCCAGTTGTGACCGATCGCGTTTT
>CBDUDJ010000073.1:0-7856 GCA_965365885.1 uncultured Gammaproteobacteria bacterium | reverse complement strand
CGGTGATGTCCGAGGAAATCACGGTCACTGTGGTTCAGTAGTTCCTCAGTCGCTCTTTATTCTTCGTTAATCCTCCTTCGTTAATCCTCCTTCGTTAATCCTCCTTCGTTAATCATAGTAGGCGGGTGCCAGATCCAGCGTGTCTGCCAGCGCCTTATCGTGTTCGATCCAGAACGTGGCCCCCTCTGCTTTGATGAGCGCTTCCACCTTGTCCATTGAGCGAAACGTTTGCTCCGCGTCGACGTTGAACTGCGGAGATCGCCTGAGTTCCCGGCTTTTGCGGAAGTGATAGAGGTCGCCTGAGAGGATCAGCGGACCGAAGTTGTCCAATTTCAGCGATAGTACCTGATGACCCGGTGTGTGCCCGGGAGCGGAGATGATGACGACGCTGCCATCGCCAAACACGTCGTGGTCGCCACTGAGGATCTCTTTTTCGCTGTCTACGAGATCTTCATAAAGGTCGGGCTGGAAATAGGGATTGTCTTTATCCACGAATGCCGCCTGGTATTCGGTGTCCTGTATCAGAAGCTTGGCAGAGCTGAATGCATTTGCAGCGCCCACGTGATCGAAATGCATGTGTGAATACGCCGTGTAGTCGATGTCGTCGGGAGTCAGAGACAATTCGGCCAGTTGATCGATGAGTGAAGTTTCGTATGACATGGCCATGTCGGGCGGTGATTCGATGAGACCCTGGCCGACCATGCTGGGTGGCAATCCTGAATCCCACAGTAGGCGACCGTCGGGATGTTCGATCAGATAGCACGGCACGAACAGTTCCCTGACTGCCGTTTCTTGATTGGTCAGGCTGAACGTTCTGACGTTATAGACGTAGATTATGCCGCAGTCGAACACGGTCAGACGCACGTTGGCCGCTGTTGCGGCAAAGGCAGTCAGCGAGCAGCTGGCCAACAGCAGAGTGGCGAAAAATCTTCGACATAACCTGCCGTCAGCCTTGCCATTTTGCTTGTTATGGTGGCGCATGCTATCCCCCCTAAGTAGCGCTGAGGTTAAACTCGCACAAATCCCCGGTCGAATACAAATCAGGATTGCTCCTCGGTGATCCTGTTAACTGCCCAGCATCAATCGACCGATGCGAGCCGAAGCGTCATCTGGTCTGCGCCGACGACTTTGACGGCCGTACCTGCGGCGAGATTGCCCTCGCACTGAACGCGCCACATTGTATCTCCCAGCTGGACTCGTCCTTCGCCACGCTTCACCGGATCGATCAGTTCAAATTCATGGCCGATCAGCTGAGTCGTGCGCTGGTTGATTGGTGGCGTGTCCATGTCGTCCTGCGCTTGGCGGAATACCTCGAAATACAGGTAGGTGGCGAGCAGAGCAGCGATGGCGAAGAGGACGAACTGGCTGGCGATGGCGAGCTCAGGGGCAAACAGCATCACCAGTCCTGTCGCAAGGGCTGCCGCCGCTGCGCCGAGGAGAAAGCCTGCTGTTCCCAACGCTTCCGCGGCGAAGAGGATGAGGCCCAGAGCAAACCAGTGATAGGCGGTGATAGCAGCAAAAATGTTCATGTTCAGCTCCTCATACCGTTGGACGTATCGTTGTTGAATACTTCTTTCGAGATCTCGCCGATCCCCGCGATCGAGCCAATGACTGAAGCAGCCTCGAGCGGAATCATCATCACTTTGTTGTTGTCAGACATTGCAAGCTGGCCAAGCGCTTCGACATACTTCTGGGCGACGAAGTAGTTGATTGCGCGCGGGTCACCGTTTGCAATCGCCACGGAAACCGCTTCGGTCGCCTTAGCCTCCGCCTCTGCCAATCGCTCACGTCCCATGGCTTCCCGCTTTGCAGCTTCGAGCTGCCCATCTGCCTTGAGAATCGCAGATTCTTTCTGGCCCTCGGCGACCTTGATGGTGGCTTCGCGTTCGCCTTCTGCTTCAAGGATGACTGCGCGTTTCTCCCGCTCGGCCTTCATCTGCCGTGCCATGGCATCAACCAGGTCCTGCGGCGGGGAAATGTCACGGATCTCGACCCGTGTGACTTTCACGCCCCAGGGATCAGTTGCTTCATCGACTTTGGCCAGCAACGAAGAGTTGATCCGGTCGCGGTTGGACAGCATCTCGTCGAGCTCCATCGAGCCCAGTACTGCCCGGATGTTGGTCATCACCAGATTCTGCATGGCGCGCGTCAGATCGTTGACTTCATAGGAAGCCTTGACGGCATCGAGAATCTGATAAAAGCACACCGCATCCGTCACCACCTGGGCGTTGTCCTGGGATATGACTTCCTGCGGCGGAATGTCGAGCACCCGTTCCATCATGTTCTGTTTCCGGCCGATCCGATCGATGAACGGGATGATGATGTGGAGGCCCGGGCTCTGCGTGCGCAGGTATCTACCGAATCTCTCCACGGTCCAGTTGTAGCCCTGAGGCACCATTTTCACCGCCTGGGTGATGATGATGACGGCCAGGACCAGCAGAATAGCTCCTACTACCGTAGCTGCGTCAAACATAGCGTTCTCCTGTCCATTAAAGAAAGTATATGTCATGAATAATAGACATATGTCATTTGTGAAGAGCATAGACAAGTTGAACTTGAAAATCAATATATGTCACGTATTATTCACACATGTCTATTATTTGGTGGTTCTGATGGCTCAGAAGTTGTTCGATTCTCCGCAAATGCGGCAGACCATCCGTCGCCTGATCAGGGCCCGCATGGCTTTCAAGGGATTTGAATACAAGGATCTGGCGCGCGGGCTGGACGCTCTGGGGGTTGTCCAATCGGAGAGTAACCTGCGCTCGAAGGTCAATAACGGCTCGCTGGGTGCGCAATTATTCGTCTATATACTGCTGGCTCTCGACATGCGCCAGCTCGACCTCGTCCAGGTCGAGGAAATTCTCGCTGAACTGAACGCCCAGAGTCCTGGAGATGCTGCGGGCGCAGCACCGGCGGGCTGAAGAATCAGCCGCTGGTGGCCGGGTTTCCCTGGTTGAGGTATTGGACGAACGGGTCAGAGTCCGCGTCGCGATGCCACTGGTACTCGGTGTAGGCAGCAATCTGTTCAGCGCGTTCGCCGCCAAACAGCGATTCAATCACCGCGAGCGCCATATCGGTTCCGGCTGAGACTCCTGACGAAGTCACCATCGGACCATCAACTACCCAACGCGCAGCCTCCACCCATGTCACTTTGTCGCTCTGGCTCGTTGCGAGACTGAAAAACATCTTGTTCGAGGTAGCGCGACGGCCGTCCAGCAAACCTGCCCTGGCCAACAGTGCGGAACCTGAGCAGACGGACATTGTGATCTGTGCACTGGCAGAGCGCTCCCGCAGGAATTCGAGCAGGGCGTCGTTGTCGAGTTCCGGAATTGTGCCGATGCCGCCTGGGAGCAACAACAAGTCGAGCTTCGGGGCCGTCGTGAAACTGAATTGCGCCAGCGTTGCCGGTCCCTGGGTGGATGCCACGGGTCCAGGCGATTCCGCGATTGTCACGATGTTGATGTCTTCACCGAGGGTTCCGAACATTTCAAGCGGGCCATAGAGGTCCAGAAGTTCAAAGTCGTTGTACAGAATTGCACCCAGCGTCAGCATTGTTGAGTCGCTCTCGTCAGTTTACGAATGCGTGGCATTATGCGATCAATGCCGGTGCAGGTGGTAAGCTTTCCGGTAATTCTGCCTCCACGGAAAAAAACTCCTATGGCATTGCAAGTCATCGGTGCCGGCTTCGGCCGTACGGGAACTCTGTCTTTGAAAAATGCGCTCGAACAGCTTGGGTTCGTGAAGTGTTATCACATGATGGAGGTTCGCGAACACCCCGAACACCGGGAAACGTGGCAACGCATCGAGCGTGGCGAGGAGGTCGATCTCAATACGCTGTTTGCCGGATATCAGGCGAGCGTTGACTGGCCGTCCTGCAATTACTGGGAAGCGCAGCTTGCACATTGGCCTGCGGCGAAGGTGATCTTGAGTCTGCGTGATCCGGAGCAGTGGTACACGAGTGTGATGAATACGATTTACCCATCGTCCGTCGCCTGGCGGGAATCTGCTGATCCGGCCGCGAGGGCGGGGGTCGAGATGGCCTTCGAGGTCATCTGGGATGGCGTGTTTGGCGGACGCATGGACGACAAAGCCCACGTGATCGATATCTACAACGCTCACAATGAACGGGTGCAGCAACTCCTGCCGCCGGAAAAACTGCTGGTGTTTGACCCGTCGCAGGGTTGGGAGCCGTTGTGTGAGTTTCTCGAGGTGCCTGTTCCCGCGGCAGAATATCCAAGAGTGAACACAACTAAAGAGTTTCGTTCCATGCTGGCTGATCGCATGGGTCGTTCCTGAAGTTCGGCACCGCGGTGGTGTAATCACTGGTGCTGTCCTATCCTAGCGCCCGATGAGTGAGGCAGAGCGGAACTTTTTTACGGAACTGAAACGCCGGCGCGTATTTCGCGTGATCGGGATGTACGCCGTGGCCTCCTTTATTCTTCTGCAGATTGGTGACGTCGCGTTTGAGCCGCTGGGCTTGCCCGCGGGGTCTCAGCGTTTGCTCATTATTCTCCTGGCTGTCCTGTTTCCCCTGGTGGTCATGCTGGCGTGGATCTTCGACATCACGCCGGATGGAATCGTCAAAACGACTGCACAGGAGGCTCCGCTCACCGGTGCGCCGTGGGTAAACCCGCGGCTCGACTGGACGATCATCACACTGCTGGTGGCCGTCATCGTTTATCTGATCTGGGACCCGGATTTCGGATCGCAATCCCAGGAGTCCAACAAGGCTGTCGCTGGACGGACCCTGGAAGTAACAGCCCAGGACACGGTTCAGAAGAACTCAATTGCCGTATTAAAATTCTCAAGCCTCAGTCCGGATCCGGCGGACGCTTATTTTGCCGATGGGATGGCGGCCGAGATCCAAAGTGTGCTGGCGCGGATTCCCGATCTGCGGACCGTCGCCATTTCGGCTTCACAACGTCTGCGTGACAGTCCTCTGGATGAACAAGCGCTGGGGGAGCGCCTTGGCGTGAGTTATCTGTTGGATGGGAGCGTGCGTAAGGCAGGTGACGATATACGGATCACGGTGCAGCTGGTTCGGGCGGTTGATGGCCAACAGGTCTGGTCGGAAACCTATCAACGCAAGGTTGATGATGTGTTTGCGATTCAGGACTTGATTGCGGAGATGGTAGCCAGACGTCTGAAATCAACATTGTATCGCGAAGGAATCAGTGCAATCGCCCGTGATCGAACCGACAATTTCGAAGCCTACAACCACTATCTGACGGCGGTGTACTACGCGCCGACCGGGCGTTGGGATTTAGTCGCCGACTATGCCCGGCGAGCAACTGTTGCAGATCCAACGTTCCAGTCAGCGCATGCGCTGCTTGCCCGGGCCTACCTGACTCGGCTTGGCGGACGAATACCGGCAGCTCAGGCCTACCCGACAGCACGTGGCGCGGTCGAGACGGCGCTGAGCCTGAATCCCGATGACCCGGAGGCGCTGCTGTTGCTCGGCCGTCTCGAGCGCGCGGCGGGCAATTATCGAGCGGCGGAATCCGTGTATCGTAATGTTAAAGCGATCGCGCCTAATTTGATTTCGACCGATCTTGCGAATCTGCTGCAGATGCTGGGCCGACTCGATGAGGCGCTGATCGAGTACGAGCGCAGCCGGTTGCTGGATCCGTTTGCCGGAGGCACGTTTTACGAGATGGCGTTGGTAGCTGCGGGTCGAACCGATGAAGCGGTTGCGCAACTCAACAAAGAACTTCTACTGGCGCAGAATTCGGATCAAGAAATATTTCTCCGTTGCACTCGGGCGCTCATTCTTGCCCAGACCGGGGACATCGCGGCAATTGAGCCGCTTGATGAGCTCATAAAGGCAGTTCCGCAGGACGAATACACCAGTCGCGGCTATCTGGCCTATAGCTTGAGTAAGGCTGGGCGATTGCCGGAAGCTGAACGCATCGTGGCTGATCTCGAGAATCGCGCCAGAACAAATTATGTGAGCCCAACTGCCATGTTTTACGCCACACTCGGACTTGCGGATCGTGATCGAATATTTTTCTGGCTCGATCAGGCGATCAATGAAAAAGTTTTCCTTGTGACCGTGCTCCTGCGGACGTCGCCGATCGTGAACTCGATTCGCAACGATCCTCGCTTCGAAGCTGCGCTCGACCGAGTCGGACTTCTGCGAGACGTCTAGTGATCGGTCTGTGCGTTGAACAACCAGTTCATCAGCACCGTAGCAACAATCGCGCCGGTTGCGATGGTGTTGCCAAGCAGCGCTAGCGCCATGTTTCCGTCCGAGAGGTTATCAGCCATGATGCCCGAACCCACCACTGTGGCGAGCAGCAGTAACGTGCCAATGAACTCGGCGGTGAGTTTTCGGCTCATCAACAGCCCCCTGCGTCCTGACAGCACTCTTTGACAAGGTATGCCACCAGCGCATTCATCTTCGTGTAGTTGACCGTACAGCGTAGAGTGCGACCTTCCCGTTTCTGCGCAACAAGCTTACAGTTCACCAGATGACTGATGTGGTGCGACAGGGTGGAACCTGGAATGCCCAGGCGCTGCTGCAATTTTCCCACGGGCAGTCCATCCAGGCCGGCACGCACCAGAGCACGGTATATACCAAGCCTGGTTTCGTTCCCAAGACTTTCAAGCGCGCTGGCGGCTTCGGATATCTTCACTGAATGCTCCTGGATCGAATATTTAGATATTTCGAATAAACTAGAAATAACGAAATGTTATTGCACAAAGATTATTGGCGATGTAATATTTCGATTAATGTCGAAACATAAATGGAGTATGAGACGATGACAACGCGTGTGCAACTGGCTTTGAACGTAGATGATCTGGAGAAAGCCATTGACTACTACAGCCGGCTTTTTGGCGTCGCCGTTAACAAGCGGGAAGAAGGGTATGCGAACTTTATTGTGACGCAACCCGCACTGAAACTGGTACTGTTTGAAACAGCCGGTACCACCGACAGGCTCAATCATCTCGGATTCGAAGTGTTTGATGATGCGGCGGTCGATCAGGTGGCCGCACATCTGGCAGCCGAGAACCTCCTTGACGAGCACCAGCAGGGCGAAGTGTGCTGTTTTGCCAGGCAAAACAAAGCGGTCTCCTATGACCCGCAGGGTCTGATGTGGGAGTGGTATCGAGTGCTGGAAGACTCGCCGACATTCTTCGCCGAATCGACTGACGCCGGTGAACAGACTGCTGCTGAAGCACCGGCTGGCGATCAGGAACCTGCGGTTCAGGTGGGTTGTTGCTCGTAAGCTGATCAGCCTCCGAGTATCTGTTTCAGCGCGCGGATCGCGTGCAACTCGTAGCTTGCGTGGAGGGCGTTGCCGTTGTGCAGCGCCTCTACATCATCTTCGCGGAACCATTTGATCGCCAGCAACTCGCGGTCGTCATAGTCGTCGATCGGGTCGTTGAGTTCGGCTGCGTAGACCATGTGCAGTGATTTTTTGTACGGAAACGGACCAACCTCAATGAGTTTCGGGCCATAGACGGATAATTCTTCTTCGAGCTCTCTGAGGATTGCCGATTCCGCTGATTCGCCGCGTTCGATCTGGCCGCCTGGCAGGCCCCAGCGGCGGCGTTGGTGACCCCAGAAACTACTGTGAACGGCTAACAGGTATTCCTCTCGCCTGTCTTCCTCTCGTCGATAGAGTATGCAGCGGGCAGTTTTGTAAGGCTGACGCATGAGTTATATGTATCACATCTCACGCTCGCTTTGCTTCTAGTGCGTGGTTTTTCCCGGGCGGGCCTCAACAGACCGTACCCAGCTGCAGTCGCTCGAGAAGTTCCTCTGGCGCTAACTGCTCGCCGTACTCGGAGATTTCAAAGGCCTCTGCGTACTGGGTAGCTCCCGTTGCGTAGCGGCGCGCAACGGCTGCTGG
>CBDUDJ010000072.1:0-7865 GCA_965365885.1 uncultured Gammaproteobacteria bacterium | reverse complement strand
GTTCGGCAAAGTGCGTCTGTGGATGTTTTCCATGGGATTAACAGGGTTGTCGTTCGGCAGCATGTTTGCTCTGCCGTTTCTCGATGGCGTTGAGATTCGCATCATGTATATCTGTGTGGCCGCGGCGTTTGCGGGCTTGGCGGCGGGCTGTGGCGGGACGATCTCGCCTTCCATACAGGGCGATGTCATAGATTACGACGAGATGGTCACAGGGGAACGCAAGGAAGGTTCGTATTTTGCAGCGTGGAACTTCGTTTATAAAAGCGCGATCGGCGTGATGTTGTTGTTGACGGGCTTCGTGCTGCAGTTTTCCGGCTTTGTCCCTAATCAGGAACAGACGATGACCGTACAGGTGGCGATGGTCACGTTGTATGGGTTGTTTCCGCTGGTTTGTTACACAATTGGCGCGTTAATGTTCAGCCGCTTCAAGCTGGATGAAAAGGCCTACCTCGAGATTCGGCAAACGCTGGACGATCGGGCGAAAGCCGCTTCCGGAAATTCTTGAGTCTGGTCTGACGAAATTTCAGAAGCTAGCGGCCCTGAAAGTTTCCAACTCGTCGCTCAGCAACCGCTTTGACGCCTTCTTTGTGATCTTCGGTTTGCTGTAATCGATATTGCTCCATATTTTCGTGATCGGTTTGCGTTTTAACGGCATCAGCGATCCCCGCCCGCATCGTCGCCCGAACGGAAAGTATTGCCAGAGGTGCGTTCTCAGCAATTTCACCGGCAAACGACAACGCATCGGCGCGCAGGTTTTCCAGCGTGCTCAAGCGATCGGCGAGGCCCCAGGCGTAGGCGGTTTCACCGTCGATTCGCTCGCCTGTCAGAAACATCTGCTGCGCCTTCTGGTTGCCGATGATCCGGGGCAGTGTGTAGGTGAGACCGAATCCTGGGTGGAAACCCAGTTTCACGAAATTGGCCGTAAATCTGGCCTCAGGGGCGACGATTCGAAAATCCGGCATGACGGCCAGACCGAAACCACCACCGACGGCGGCTCCCTGAATTGCAGCGATCACCGGCTTTTTGCAGTCAAACAACCGCACCGCTGCGGCATACAGTGGGTTGCCCTTTGCGGGGTCGGGTCGTTGCCGTGGTTTATCCTGGTTGGGGTCACGTTCCCGGTTGGCGAAATTTGCCCCGGCACAAAAATGCTTGCCCTGGGCTGCAAGAACCAGCGCTCGTACGTCATTGTCTTTATCCATGGCTGCGAACGCATCGCCCATCGCATTGATTAACTCGGTGTCGAAAAAATTGTTGGGTGGCCGCTGCATCTCCAGTAGCGCAACGTTGTTTTTGATCGTCACCTCGATATCGCCGAATTGCATTTTGCCTCTCCCGCTGTTGATTGTTCTAAGTTCAGGATGTTTGACCAGCGCAGGCTAATTTGCAACGCTCGTTGTTCTATTCGGCCCGGGGCAGGAGGCGGTATGCTGAAATGGCGCATCGGCAACGTACAGGTTACTCAGATTGTCGAGCTGACCACAGCGTCGCTCGGCCCGTATCTCCTGCCCCAGGCGACTCCTGATCTATTATTGCCTGTGCCCTGGCTCAAGCCTTTTATCGATGACTCGGGGAAAATCATACTGAGCATGCATGCCCTGGTGGTGGAAACGGGGGCGCAGACGCTGGTCGTGGACACCTGCATCGGCAATGACAAACCGCGCAGCTATCCGCGCTGGAATCTCATGCAGAGCGATTTTCTGCAGCGCTTCGAAGCAGCAGGGTTTGCCACAGATTCGGTCGATGCGGTCATGTGTACACACATGCACGTCGATCACGTCGGCTGGAATACGCGGCTGGTGGATGGTGCGTGGCAGCCCACGTTTGCCAACGCCCGCTATCTGTTCGCTGAGAAGGAGTGGGCTTACTGGCGAAACGAACCACAGGAATACGGTCCTGTCATTGAGGACTCGGTGCAACCCATTTTCGATGCCGGGATGGCGGATCTGGTGGCGGAGGATCATCGGCTCAGCGATGAGGTCTGGCTCGAATCGACTCCGGGGCATACACCCGGGCACGTCAGCGTACATATCTCATCCCAGGGTGAAGAAGCGGTGATCACCGGCGATATGATCCACCATCCCTGTCAGATCGCGCATGCCGACTGGGCGAGCACCGCAGACTGGGATACGGTGATGAGCTGCGGTACTCGTGAATCCTTCATCGAACGCTACGCCGGGCAGCCGGTGCTGATAATCGGAACGCATTTTGCCGGACCAGCTGCGGGACGCATTGTGCGCGACGAGGACTCGTACCGATTGGACTACTGATAGGACTATTCGCACCGGGGCTTGCGCGCGCTCAGCAGTAGTTGCGTGGCGTGTTAGAATGCACGGTTTCCTCCGGCAAGAATTCTGCCGCCCCCGACTCTGGTGGGGCAGCCTGACAAATCGTGGCAAATCGCAATATTTACAGAGCTCTCGCCGTGCCGGATTTCCGCTGGCTCTGGATAGGCAGCCTCGGATCTTCCTTTGCGATGAATATGCAGATCAT
This sequence comes from uncultured Gammaproteobacteria bacterium, assembly GCA_965365885.1. GTDB lineage: Bacteria > Pseudomonadota > Gammaproteobacteria > Pseudomonadales > Azotimanducaceae > SZUA-309. Next base: position 5,372 of record CBDUDJ010000072.1, on the reverse strand, counting down.
CGCGCGCGGCTGGTTGGTCTACACGCTTACTTCATCCGCAATGGACCTCGCCTGGGTCACTTTGTCCTTCATGATTCCGCAGGTGTTTTTATCCTTGCTCGGTGGCGTCCTCGCAGACCGGCTGCCCAAGCGTCGAATTATTGCTGCCGCGCAATCGTTGAACTGCATCGCGACGATTCTTATGGGCATCATCATCATCACCGATCGGGTGGATTTCTGGGACTTCATCTGGTTCGGATTTTTCAACGGCTCGATACTTGCGCTGTCGATGCCTGCCAGGCAGGCATTTGTGCCTCAACTCATTCCCGAACGTCTGATATTCACGGCGATGGCGCTCAACACCACCAGTTGGAACCTGTCGCGTATTCTCGGCCCTGCGCTCGCCGGGTTTCTCATCGCCTGGACGGCCGCCGGTGACACGTCCTCCACCTACGGCGTCGGCATAGTCTATTTCATGATTGCGACGCTCTACTTTGTTTCAGCGGTCACGATGTTCATGGTCCGCAAAGCCGGGCTGAGCGAGCAGCCGACTGCACAAAAGAGTGCCCTCAACGACATGCTCGAAGGCTTGCGTTATGTCTGGGCAAATCCGCCGGTACTGGGATTGATCCTGCTGTCCATCGTGCCGTTTCTGTTCGGCATGCCGCTCAATACTCTTCTCCCAGCATTCAACGAAGACATTCTGGGAGGCGGGCCCGACGCGCTGGGGCTGCTGATGTCCGCGATGGGGTTCGGTGCGATTATCGGATCGCTGCTGCTCGCAACCATTGGCGAGATTCGGCGGCGGGCGGTGTGGCTGGTCGGCACCTGCATCGGCTGGGGCGCCTTCACTTTGGCGTTTGGCTTTGCCCATACGTTGCTTTCCGCGTCGATTCTCGTTGGCTGTATCGGATTTCTCAGCGCCTGGAACATGTCGCTGAATCGCGGTGCGTTGCAGATGCAGGTAGCCGATCACATGCGCGGCAGAATCATGAGCATCGACATGATGTCACACGGCCTGATGCCTCTTGGGATCATACCGATAAGCATCATCGCGGAGCGTTATGACGTCGCGATCGCCCTGAGCGCTGCAGGAGGCGCGTTCATCGTCTCGGTCATTCTCCTCACGCTCGTGTCGTCTGCCGTGCGCAGGGTGGATGAGGAGATGCCGGACCGGATCCCGGCGTTAGCCGGTGGTGAGATGCGCTAAGATCCAAGTGCCGGACAGAATCGTTCGGACGGAGTCGTGGCGGCGGTGTATATTGCAGGACAGAAGGTCTGGCAGGGCGCTGCCTTACCACAACGGGCGGACTAACGGGGGGCTAACGTGAAGTTGCACAGTCGAAGCTATCCCATGGTCTGGCTTGCGCTTGTAAGCATTGCTCCGGCTGCGCTCGCGGATACGGTGTTCCGGACGACTGGCGAACATGGGGAAGTAAGTTTCTCCGATGTCTCTTTACCCGGTGCAACGCAGATCGACCTGCCGACGACGGCGGTTGATCCGGCGCGTATTGCGGATCAACAGGCCATCATCGAGCAACAATTGCGTGTTGCGAAGGCACTGGAAGAATCCCGTCTGGCAAGACAGGCGGCTGGCACCGCGCGACTGTTGGCGATTGCCGCGAGCCGGCCACAGGTTGTGTATGTGGAGCCGCAGGAGTATCGCTCGCCGAACGGCTACTACTATCCCCGCAGGCTACCCTGGCGGCACAAACCACAGCATCTGCCGTACAAACCGACAGCTGCGACAACCTCAGCGCGCGATCGTCGGCGCGGCCATGGATTGCAGAGTCGTCGCGCCTTCCAACCTCTCTATCCGGGCATTCCAGACCGAACGACTGGCAGTGCCCGGCAGCCGCGTGGCCACAGGAACGGTGCAGCGTCACGCCAGCCGCCGCGCGCGTCCCAACTGCCCATGTAGGCGATGGAGCAATCGTGGCGTTGAACATCGGTCTGATTTCGGACACGCATCTGCCTGAGGCGCGCAAAACACTGTGGCCGCAGATCTATGATGCCTTCAGCGAAGTGGATCTGATACTTCATGCAGGGGACATCCATGAGTATTTCGTTCTGGATGAACTCGAAAAACTGGCGCCAGTTTACTCTGCCCGCGGCAATGGCGAAGACGGTGGCGGCGGGCGAGCCGTGCAGCCTGAGGATCCCCGGGTCAAGCATGCCTGGTTGCTCGAGCTGGAAGGGCTCTGGATCGGCCTGACTCACTATGTGCCGGTCCCGGAGCGGCCACCGAATTTCACGCTGGAACGTTGGATCGAGCGATTTTTCCCGGAACGGACACCGGATGTCATCGTGTCCGGCGATACGCATCGTGAACAGATCGCCTCAGTCAACGGTGTGCTGTGCGTCAACCCCGGCTCGCCAACCTACCCGCACAATTACGACACGCAATACGGCACATTGGGTTTCCTGCAGCTGGCAGACGGACGGGCATCAGCGGAGGTCGTCCTCATAACCGAAGACGGGATCGAACCGTTCGACTGGGACTCTACGCCACCGTGGAAATTGTAGCTTTCAGACTGGCGTAGACTCGTCGTCAGTCCTTGGGAAGTCCCAGCAACCGCTCGCCGATAATGTTGCGCTGGATGTTCGGGGTGCCGCCACCAATGACCACGTTCGGCCAACTCAGGCTCGCTTTCGCCCAACGTCCATTGCGTATCGCAGCGTCGCCGCCGGCCAGTTGCAGACCGGCCTGGCCGCACAGTTCAACCGCGAAATCGTCCATCGCAATCTCGAGACTTGCGCGGTGGAGCTTGTTGACAGAGGTTTCGCTGGTGAGTGGTTCGCCTTTGATCTGTTTGGTGAGATAGCGCAGCCCGTTGTACTTCATCGCGGCGATCTTTGCTTCGAACAGCGCCAATGTGCGGCGCGTTTTCAGATCCTGTGCGGCGGGTTTGCCCTGCTTGGTTGTGCTTTTCACAAGCGCCTTGAGTGTGTCCAGCTTGCCGAACATCTGGGTGACCTCGCCGATGCTCGAGCGTTCGTTGGCTAACGCCGAGACTGTGACGCTCCAACCTTCGCCCTCTGCGCCAAGGCGCTGGTCCACGGGTACTTTGACGTCCGTGAAGAACACTTCTGCGAAGTTCCGGTCACCGGCCATATTCTCGATCGGTCGCACTTCCAAGCCTTCGGCATCCATCGGCACGAGCAGGCATGTGATTCCCTGGTGTTTGGCAGCCGCATCGAACTGCGTGCGGGTGAGCAGGATAATCCAGTCCGACCATGATGCACCGGATGTCCAGATTTTCTGGCCGTTCACAATGTAGTGATCGCCGTCGCGCACGGCTTTGCATTGAATCGATGCGAGATCCGAACCATGGTTTGGCTCGGAGTAACCCGTGCACCAGGTGACCTTGCTGTCGAGAATGTCGGGAATGAATCGTTCTTTCTGCGCTTGAGTCCCGTATTGCATGATGCCGGGACCCACCCAGGCCAGACCCATGAAGGAGGACCCCAGTGGTGGCGCCTTGGCCAGAGCCATTTCCTCCTTGAGGATCGTCTGCTCGATCAGACCACCGTCGCTGCCGCCGAATTGTTTCGGCCAGGAAAATCCTACCCAGCCGCGCGCCCGCACTTCTGCCAGCCAGGTGGCTAGAAAATTCCGCTCACGTTCGGCTTTCGGTGGCAGATTCTCGCGCAGGAAATTGCGGACTTCTTGGCGGAAGGCCTCTTCAGAGTCGCTGTATTCGAAATCCACTACAAGCCTCCCAGAGCGGCCACACGATCGAGGTGATAGTCCGAGTCCCCATACATCGGACGAGCCCACTTCGATCGTTTCAGATAAAGCTGAATGTCGTATTCCGCAGTGAAGCCGATAGCGCCATGCAGGCCAACACCATCGATGCCGATTTCTACGAAGGCATCCGAGGCGTAGCCCTTTGCAAGCGAGATTGCACGCGGCAGTTCGCCCGGCGAGTCATCTACTGCCCAGGCGGCGAAGTAGAGCAGTGATTTGAACGACTCCACGTCGACATAGATGTCAGCCAGGCGATGTTTTACCCCCTGGTACTGGCCAATTGGCTTGCCGAACTGAATGCGATCCTTGGCGTATTCGGTGGTCATGTGCAGCGCCGCTTCAGCCGCGCCAACCATCTCAGCGGTGATCGCGACGGCACCCAGGTCGGTTAAGTAGCTCAGATCCGCTTTGCTCAGCGGCAGGATCGCAGCGGCGGGCAGGGCGACCTCGTCGAATTGGACACTTGCCATGGGTTTGCTGGTGTCCATGCAGGGTTGTGCAGTGACGCTGACACTGTTGCGGGGAACGGCGGCGAGGGCGATTTCTTCAGCCACTCGAACTGCGATCAGGTAGTTGTTCGCTGCCATCGCGTCGCAAACGAAAGGCTTAACGCCGTTCAGCACGATGCCGTCCTGCGTTCGCTGTGCGCTCAACGTGATGGCCGCCGGGTCGATCCAATTGGGCTCATCATAGAGCGCCAGCGTGCAGATGGTTTCGCCGCGCGCCATTGACGGCAGCCAGTCAGCTTGCTGGCTGGCTGTGCCACAGCGCAGAATTGCTGCTGCTGCAAGCGCCTGGGAAGCTATGGGCAGAGGGCTTAAGCCCCGTGCGGTTTCTTCCAGCACGACCGTCAGGTCAATCCACTTGAGTCCAACACCGCCGTGTTGTTCGGGAATGGTCAGACTCAACCAGCCGAGTTCTGCCGCCTGCTGCCACAATGCGGCATCAAAGCCATCGGTCGATTGCGCGACTTCGCGGACCTTGGAGATGGGACAGGCTTCCTGCATGAACCTGACAACCTGTTCGCGCAGCAGATTCTGTTCTTCAGTAAACCCAAAGTTCATGAATCTGCTATGTGCGCAGAGGATTGACAGCTGGCCAGCCTTCTTTGCTGGCGAGAATCTTCTCGCCGATATCGGCAACCTCCCAGGGCCCCTCTGCCAGATCCCGGTCGGCGATCGCTGTCAGTTGCCAGGACAGTAACTGCACGCTGTTGCCGGCTACCAGCCATTGCCGGCCGCTGACTTCTTTGGCGTCGTCAGTACACAACCAGACAACGGCGGGGGATACGGTTTCGGGTGGAAACCGATCCTGGATCGCCTCGGGGAGAATGTCCTCGGTGAGTCTGGACATTGCAGTCGGCGCCAGGACATTGACCGTTATGCCGTATTTGACACCTTCGAGCCACAGACAACGCATGAATCCGGCGATTCCTGCCTTCGCAGCGCCGTAATTGGTTTGCCCGAAGTTGCCGAGCAGACCGGAAGTCGAGCTCGTCATGATGATCCGGCCGCCTTCACCGCGCTCGAGCATGTGATCGAACGCAGCTTTGGTGGTGAGGTAGGTGCCACGCAGATGGACGTCCAGCACGATGTCCCACATCTCGTCATCCATGTTCTTGAACGATTTGTCGCGCAGGATC
>CBDUDJ010000071.1:0-7866 GCA_965365885.1 uncultured Gammaproteobacteria bacterium | reverse complement strand
GCTGCCTCACATTCAATTCGGTAACTGCCACGCCAGCCGCCTCGAGAAAATTCGCCCAGGCGAAGCCGGAGTACTCGGTAACGATCGCTTCGATGGATTGCAGGTTATAAGTCAGATCACGGTTGCGGCGATCGGCGCGCGGCCACTGTACCTGCGCGATCGCGGTTTCCAGCGCCATGACGTTGCCCGCCGTCTCAGCGGTTGCTGAGAATCCAGCCAGTTCCAGCATTCTGCCGATATGAGTAACGTATTTACCACGAATTGTCGCAAAACGTTCTGTTTCTTCGAGATAGTAATCCCGATCAGGCAGACCGAGCCCGGAATGCGAAACACCACCGATGAATCGATCGGGATTCTGGCGATCGATTTCAACTCCGAAGCTGATGGGTGCACGGGTGCCTATGAGCTCCGATCGTCCAAATGCGCGAGTCAACGATGCAATGTCCTCAATCGCGGCGATTGCATCGAGTTCCGTCTGAATCGGTTCGATGCCTCGTGCGTTAATCGCAGAGGTATCGAGATAGCTGTTGTAATAGTCGCCAATCTTGCGCGCGATGGATCCCTGTTCCGGTTGCTCGATAGCCAGCTCAATGACGAGGTCTCGCACTCGCTCCTGAGCAAGATCGCGCAGCGCATTGAAAGCGCCGAAACTGGTCTTGTCGGCGGGCAGTTCATACTCGTCGAGCCAGGTCCCGCTGGCATGCCGAAAAAAATCATCGCCCGGTTGAGTTGTCAGCGCACGGGTTTCCAGATCAACACCCCAGCCACCGATTTCCGCACTGGAAGTTTCTGCCGCCACTTCGGGCACAACTGTATCGGTGCTTTCCTGGCAACCGACGATGAAAATGAGGAGAGCGATTAGTACGAAATTATGCATGGATTCAACCCTTGATCACGATCAGTTGAGACAAACGCGAGCGGCGCATCCTCCAATAAACCACCAAGAAAATCAAAGGCTTCGTCGGAAACCGCGGCAGATCGCGGGTCGACAAAATGATAGTCTTGCGGGTTTACCCATCCAGGGCCTCAAATGGCAGCGCGCAAGGCAGTACTCATCGAAGGCGACGGCATCGGCCCGGAGATCACCAAAGCCGTGCTCCGGGTGCTCGACGCTGCCGGAGTCGAGATTGAATGGACGCGGTGCAACGCCGGTATAAGCGCGTTAGATAAGGGAGAAGATGTGCTGCCTGCGGCGACTATCGCTGCGATCAAAGAACACAAGGTGGCCTTGAAGGGCCCCTGTACGACACCCGTCGGTGACGGGTTTTCCTCCGTTAACGTGCAACTACGCAAAACCTTCAACCTCTACGCCGCAGTCCGGCCGGTGCGAAATCTACCTGGTGTAGAGACACGCTACGAAAACGTGGATCTGATCATCATCCGCGAGAACACCGAAGGCCTCTACAGCGGCGTAGAAAATGAGATAACTCCCGGCGTCGTGATGAGTATGAAGGTCGCAACCGAGCAAGGCTGCCTGCGCATCTCCCGCTGGGCATTCCGTTTCGCCACGCAACGCCAACGCAAACGCATAACCGTCTTCCACAAAGCCAACATCATGAAGATGACCGACGGCCTGTTTCTGCACGCAGCCGATCTCATCCATCAGCGGGATTATCCGAACATCGATTTTCAAACGGCAATCATCGACGCCGGGTGCATGCGACTGGTACAGGATCCATCGCAGTTTGACATATTGCTGCTGGAGAACCTGTACGGCGATGTCGTGAGCGATTTGTGCGCTGGGTTCGTCGGCGGCCTCGGCGTGGTGCCCGGAGCAAATTTCGGCGACGAAGAGGCAATCTTCGAAGCTGTTCACGGCTCGGCCCCGGACATCGCCGGTAAGCACATTGCCAATCCCCTGGCATTGCTGATGTCGGCCGTCATGCTGCTGAACTATATCGCGGAAAATGACAAAAATTCGATCTACGCTCGAGCCGCCGAGAAGATTCGTGCTGCTTACGATCAGGCGCTACTCGATGGTGCCAAGACCCGGGATCTTGGCGGCGAGCTGAACACCGAAGAATTCGCAGATGCGGTGATCGCACGACTGTGAGCCAAAACGGGTAATATCATCCCTCCAGCCTTTGACCATGCTGGATCAGACCACAAGACTCACGACCTTCGACTCTAAAAACGGAAGAGCGTATGCGAGACATAATTGCCAAGCTTGAACAAACCCGCGAAGCGGCCAATCTCGGCGGTGGTGAGCACCGCATCCAGCAACAGCATCTGAAAGGCAAACTGACCGCGCGCGAGCGTCTTGCGCTGCTCCTTGATGAAGGTACCTTCGAAGAATGGGATAAGTTCGTGGAGCATCGCTGCACGGATTTCGAGATGCAGGAGCAGAAGATTCCCGGCGACGGTGTCGTGACAGGCTACGGCACGATCAACGGCCGCCTGGTATTCGTGTTCAGCCAGGATTTCACGGTGTTTGGCGGTGCGCTGTCGGAGGCGAATGCCGAGAAAATCTGCAAGGTGATGGATCAGGCGATGAAGGTGGGGGCACCACTTATCGGCCTCAATGATTCAGGTGGCGCGCGCATTCAGGAAGGCGTTGCCTCACTGGGCGGCTACGCTGAAATCTTTCAACGCAACGTGCTCGCATCCGGCGTGATTCCACAGATCTCAGTTGTGATGGGTCCCTGCGCCGGTGGCGCCGTTTACTCACCAGCCATCACGGACTTCATCTTCATGGTGGAAGATTCGTCCTACATGTTCGTGACGGGACCGGATGTCGTCAAAACGGTAACTCATGAAGTGGTAACTCCTGAAGAGCTTGGTGGTGCGAGCGTCCACAGTCGGAAATCCGGTGTTGCTGATCTTGCAATTGAAAACGACGTCGAAGCCCTCCTCACCACTCGCCGATTCTTCGACTTCCTGCCGGAAAACAACCGCGAAAAACCACCGCGTTGGCCAACCGATGATCTTGCCACACGGGAAGAACCGTCACTGGATACACTGGTGCCAAAGGATCCATCCAAGCCCTACGACATCAAGGAAGTCATCGTGAAAGTGGCGGATGAAGGTGATTTCTTTGAAATCCAGCCGGGTTATGCACAGAACATCGTCGTCGGCTTCGTCCGGCTGCAGGGCACGACTGTGGGGGTCGTCGCCAATCAACCTCTTGTGCTTGCCGGCTGCCTCGATAACGATTCCTCCAGGAAAGGTGCGAGGTTCGTGCGCTTTTGTGACTCATTCAATATCCCGATTCTCACGTTAGTCGACGTGCCGGGATTTATGCCGGGCATCGCACAGGAATATGGCGGCATCATCAAAAACGGTGCCAAGCTACTCTACGCCTATGCCGAGTGCACGGTACCCAAGGTCACGCTCATCACCCGCAAAGCCTACGGCGGCGCTTATGACGTGATGGCTTCCAAGCACCTTCGTGGCGATGTGAATTTCGCCTGGCCGAGCGCGGAAATCGCAGTGATGGGAGCGAAAGGTGCGGTGGAAATTATTTTCCACAAGGACATAAACGACGCCCAGTTGATCGAAGCGCGCACCGAGGAATACGAGGAAAGATTCGCCAACCCATTCATTGCGGCAAGTCGCGGCTACGTAGACGACGTATTTCTGCCGCGCGAAACGCGACAGCGAGTTTGCCGCTCGTTCGCCATGCTCAGGGATAAGAAATTGGAAAATCCATGGCGCAAGCACGGCAACATTCCGCTTTGATCCCGCAGGCTGCCTGAGTGTTCAGTAAGATTCTCATTGCCAATCGCGGCGAGATCGCCTGCCGCGTCATCCGTACTGCCAAAAAAATGGGCATCGCAACAGTAGCCGTCTACTCGTCTGCGGATGCACAGGCTTTGCACGTGCGCGAGGCGGACGAATCGGTTCACGTCGGCGGAAACGCATCGGCAGACAGCTATCTGAGGATTGACCGCATCCTGCAGGCGATCGCCGATACGGGCGCCGAAGCCGTGCATCCGGGGTATGGATTTCTGTCTGAGAACGCCGAATTTGCAAAAGCGCTCGACGCAGCCGGTGTCACCTTTATAGGACCCGGCATAAAAGCCATCACCAGCATGGGCGATAAAATCGCCTCCAAGCGACTGGCCGACGAGGCCGGTGTAAGTACGATCCCGGGGTATACGGATGTCATCGAAAGCCCCGATCACGCAGTGCAGATTGCCGTTGAGATCGGCTATCCGGTGATGCTCAAGGCGAGCGCCGGAGGTGGCGGCAAGGGGATGCGTGTAGTCTGGAATGATGACGAATGTCGCGAAGGATTCGAAAGCACACGCGCAGAAGCACAGGCCAGTTTCGGTGACGATCGAATTTTTGCCGAGAAAGCTATAGAAGAGCCGCGCCATATCGAAATCCAGGTATTGGCAGATAAACACGGCAACACAATCTATCTTGGCGAGCGCGAATGTTCGATCCAACGACGCCATCAGAAGGTCATTGAAGAGGCGCCCTCACCGTTTCTCGATCCCAAAACTCGAACTGCAATGGGAGAGCAGGCAGTTGCACTTGCACGGGCAGTCGACTATGCCTCAGCGGGCACCGTTGAATTTATCGTCGATGAAAAACACAACTTCTATTTCCTGGAAATGAACACACGTCTGCAGGTTGAACATCCTGTTACCGAACTGATCACGGGTGAAGATCTCGTTGAACATATGATCCGTATTGCCGCAGGTGAGAAGCTCAGCATTAAGCAGAAGGACGTCAAACTACAGGGTTGGGCGCTCGAAGCGCGCATCTACGCCGAAGATCCATTCCGCAACTTTCTGCCATCTATTGGCCGCCTCGTTCACTACCAGCCGCCGGTAGAAAACGACCATGTCCGGGTGGATTCCGGGTTCGAAGAAGGCAGCGAGGTTTCGATGTATTACGATCCGATGATCGCAAAACTCGTTACCTTCGGTACAGATCGTGAACAAGCCATCAAACGCATGGGAGACGCGCTCGATGCCTACTATATACGCGGCGTCAATCACAACATCAGCTTCCTGAATGCCTTGATTGCACACCCGCGCTTCAAAGAAGGTAGATTGACCACAAATTTTATCGCCGAAGAGTACCCGGACGGTTTTCACGCCTCGGATGTTCCTCAAGATGATCCAACATTACCGGTCGCCATCGCTGCGGTTCTCCACAGAATCCGCCTCGACCGTGACGAACAGATCAGCGGTCAGACTCGCCGCTTCGAGCGAATGCAACGTAGCGACTGGGTAGTGATCGCAAACCGAGTTCACTATCCAGTGAGCGTCGTAGCTGTCGCACATGGCTTCGAAGTTAGTTACGAGGACTCCATCTATCGCATCACAACCGATTGGCAATTGGGCAACACGATCGTCGAAGCCGAGGTGAACAACGTGCCTGTCGCGCTGCAACTCGACCGAGCAAACGCCGGCTACCGACTTTTTCACCGCGGAACGCAGGTCGATGTAAAGATCCTGTCGCCGCACGCCGCCTCGCTCACTACACACATGATCGAACGTGAACCAGCCGACCTGAGCAAGCTGCTACTTTCTCCTATGCCGGGATTGCTCGTGCGTCTGTCGGTGGCTGAGGGCGAAGAAGTGAAAGCTGGTGAGGAACTCGCCGCCGTCGAAGCGATGAAAATGGAAAACAGCCTGCGGGCACCTGACAATCTCGTTGTCGCCAAAATACTGGTTGCCGAAGGCGACAGTCTGAACGTTGATCAGCCGATCATGGAATTCGAGTAAGTGGCAAGCCTCAAGGATTAGCGGAAGGTGACGATGCTGGTGAGCCCTGCGTTGCCTGAGCTGCACGATCAAACCAGTCATCGGCCGACTGCGCGTTGTAGCGTCTGAGCACGGCTTTGATTCGGCTCAACGAGCCTGCCGGATACCCGGCGAGTTGTTCGGCCAGGTTGTGGGCCGTCTCGAGAACCGTATCATCCGGGACAGCCTCGTAAGCCAACCCGAGTTCTTTGAGTTCCGTCCCCGGAAATCTGCGGCCAACGAGGGTCAGTTGGGCGGTAACGGCTTCGCTGTGTCGCAACCGCAACCAGGCGACGTTATAAGGTGCGGCCATACCCTGCTGCACCTCGCCAACCTGCAAAAAGGCGCTTTCGCCAACGATCATTACATCGGCTGCAAGCGCCAGTGCAGCTCCTCCGTTGATCGCATACTTTTCCAGCGCTGCCACAATCGGCTTGCGCGCCTCATACAGCGCGCTATGGGCACTGCGCCATATACCTGCAAAATCCGCAAGCCATGCAGGTGCAGGATCGGCGTTGAACGACTTGAGGTCTAAACCGGAACAGAACGCACCTTCAGCGCCACGCAACACAATGACCCGCACCTCGTCCGCGGCGTCCAGTTCGTGCAGGCTCGCCGCGAGCGCAACTCCCAACGGACCATTGATGGCGTTTCTGACTTCCGGTCGGTTCAATACGAGTTCCGCCCAGCCGTCATGCCTGACGATTTCAACTTCCGACACTTTCCCTCCCGGTACCGTCTATACCCGCGTCACAGCAGCTAGGATTCCGGCGCCTCACTCGTTCCCGGGCCGACGCTCGGGATGCCAGGTAGAGGATCTCTTCTCAATTCATTCTGCAACGAACGCGCCCACCAGAATTTCTGCACGGCCAGATAATCGCTCCATTGTTCATCATTCAGAATCAGCCTGATACTCAGATCCCGCTGCCCCAGAAAATATTCCACGGTCGCAAGGTCCATTCTCAAATGCCCGGTACGATACTCAAACAGGTCATCGCGAACCGCTGAAATAACTTGTTCCAGCGCCTCGGCCTGAGCCGGGGTGGTCGGGAATGGAGGCTGGCGAATCCCGCAGCCGGACAAACCGGCCACCAGTGCCAATGCCAATGCCAATGCCAGTAGAATTCCAGGAAAACCAAGCCATCCGCTGAGCGTCATGGCCACCTCACTGAAGGAACGGTTTCGCAAGAAAGACTACGCCGGCGCCAACATGTTGTCCAACGCAAGTCTTGCTTGCTGTACAAGTCGCCGACGGCGGGTAGTATCCCGCACAGGATGGGTCAACGGGGGAATGCTATGGATGACTCGCGGCGGCGTGCCCGCCTGAAAGGACTAATCTACACCGTGCTGTCGCTATCGCTCGTGGCTGTATCCCTGCGGGCGCAGGAACCGCCATCACAGCCACCCGAGCACTGGGGAGCAACGGCCATCGACTACAGCAACGTACCCTACCCGCATCCCGTCAGTTATCTGGAGCTCGAACTTTTCGGCAGACAATTACGCATGGCCTACATGGACGTGGCGCCTGTCGCGAAGTCAAACAGACAAACCGTGGTGCTCTTCCATGGCATGAATTTTTTCGCCGCAGCCTTCAGGCCAACGATCAAGGCCCTGACGGAGAACGGCTTTCGCGTGATTGCAATCGACCGTCTGGGTTACGGTCGCTCGTCGAAGCCGATTGTGCACTACAACCTTCACATGCCTGCACGCAACACAAAAGCGCTGCTGGACGAACTCGGGATCGAGCGAGCCGCGATCGTCGGTCATTCCATGGGCGGCATGGTCGCCACCCGCTTCGCTGCCACCTATCCTGAGTCGACCACGCACGTGGTCATGGTGAATCAGATCGGCCTTACAGACCCACGCCGCACTGGCGAGTGGCGCGACCCGAATGTAACAGCCAGCCGGGTGCTTGATACGAGCTATCAGTCGGTCCTGCGGCAGCACCGGCGTTACTATCCCGCGGGTTGGCGAGAAGAGTATCTGGAGTGGGTGAAATACCAGTATGGACTCACGCTGGGCGGCGACTGGCCGCGAATGGCGCGCGTGCGCGCCGCTCAGATGCAGATTCTCTTCGAAGATCCGGTCGTCTACGAGTGGCAGTTCATTGCCACAAAGGCGCTCGTCATCGGCGGTGCAGAGGATCGACTTTCAACCGACTTTCCCG